>JBNJFO010000069.1:0-8254 GCA_051746905.1 Thermoplasmatota archaeon | reverse complement strand
CCGAAGGAGGTGCTTCCGAGAAGGTCGACACCCTGAAGGCTCAGGTCAACCACTGGAAGAAGAAGATCAAGGAGAAGGAAGGAAAACTCCAGGATAAGAGGGAAGAAAAGGAATCTCTCGAAGAGGAAGCTGAAAGTCTCGAAAGATCGGTTTCTCATATAGAAGGCGAGATCGAGGAACTCAAGCAGAAGCGGAAAGAGATCTCAGAGAAGATCAAGGATATCAGTCCTGAAGAACTTTCCAACAAATTGGGTGAGCTTAAGGATAAAGAAGTCGATATCGATAAGAAGTTGAACAAGTTATCATCCGAGATAGAAGTAAAAAAGAACGATAAAGAACGCCTAGAAGAGGATATCGAGGATTATAAGAGCGATCTGAAAGAGCTCAAGGACGAGATAGCAGAGAACGAAGATCAGATCAAAAAGAAAGAAAGGTTCATCGAAGAAAAAGAATCTGAGCTCAAAGATTTGAGGGACAATCTATCGTCTATGGATGATGAACTAGAAGAACTGAGGGATGAGAGGGATAAAAAGAAAGAGAAACGGATCGAATTGAAACACGAGATCGAGAAGCTCGATACGAAGAAAGAAGCGAAGAAAAGCTATATCCACACCCTCAAGCAAAAACTCGAAAGCCAGAGGGAAACCGTAGAAGAACTAAAAGACGATATAGACCAAGAAAAGGATTTCACCGGAGAAGAACTCCCATCGCTTAAAGAACTGAAACATACCATAAAGAGGGGAGAAGACAGGATGGAGTCTCTCCAACCGGTCAACATGAGAGCTATCGACGATTATCAGAAGAAGAAAGATCGGAAGGAAAAACTCCAGGGCGAATACACCGAGCTGGAAGAGAGAAGAGATGAACTCGATAGCCTGATAGATGAGTTGGACGAGAAGAAGAAGGTAGGACTTCTAGAAGTGAAAGAAGAGATCAACGAGAATTTCAAGGTGGTTTATGAAGAGCTCTCCGACGGTGGTGAAGCCCATCTCGAGCTGGAGAACAAAAAATCACCATTCGAAGGTGGTCTTATAATAAAAGCACGACCGCCGGGCAAGAAAGTTCACAGGATCCAGGCGCTATCTGGAGGAGAGAAAGGACTGGTTTCCATGGCGTTCATATTCGCCATCCAGAAATACAACCCCTCGCCATTCTACCTGCTGGACGAGATAGATCAGAACCTGGATGGAGTGAATGCCGAGAACGTCGCGGATATGATCAAAAGGAACTCCCAGTTCGCTCAGTTCATACAGGTATCTCTCAGAAAGGTAACGCTCAAAAAATCCGACCATATCATCGGAGTGACCATGAAGGATAACGGTCTCTCAGACGTGATAATGAAAGTCAACATTGGTGACAAGATAAAATCAGATATCCCCGAGCTGTCAGGGATGAGCAAATTGGAAACGGAGGTGAACTGATATGGTGAGTGAATTGAAGGGACAATACGACGGAGACGAAGTCGGTGCGCTGACGAAAGAATACCAAGCCAAGGAAGAAGTCGTGACTCATCTGATGTTCCACAAATCAATAGTCGACCAAGAACGCAACGGCGAAAGGATAGACGATTACTTAGACATGATAGATGAGATGGGTGACGGGGAAGGATACAAGATATCCAACGACGATTTCGAGTGTGCTATCGCATCGGTTTTCAAACTCGTTATAGAGGAGAAGATGGATCCGTGGAACATAGATCTAGCTTCTTTCACTAAAATGTATCTAGAGGAAGCGAAGAACAAGGAGATGATAAACTTCATCGTGGCTGGTCAGCTGGTCAATATGGCATATTCGATACTTAAGATGCAGTGTGAAGCTGTTCTTGAGAACGCTGAAGAGGAGGAAGAAGACGAGATCGTAGAAGATGAATTCCTCGGACAGTGGGATGTATTTGATTATGATATATACGAAGAACCAGAAGATCTAGATTACGGCGATCAGGTGAGGGAAGAAGAGGAACCACCCCTTAAAAGATCGGTAACAAGAGAAAATAAAAAACCTGTTTCATTGATACAGCTGGTGGATGCATTCGAGGAAGCTAGGAACGAAGCGAAATACCGTGAGAAGAGGGAAAGAGTCAGGAAAGAAAAGTCTGAAGAGAGGAAAAGGTTGGAAGAGAACGAGAAGAAGAACTATGATACCAACGCCCATAAAGAGGACCTTCACCATGACATATCTATGATATGGGAGAGGATATGCTGGTACGACAAGGACGAGATCACATTCAATATGATCCACGACGGCAGGACAAGTGACTTCGTGACGGCTTTCATGTCTGTTTTATTTTTACACAAAGAGAAGAAAGTAAAACTGAGCCAGAATTCATTTCCAGGCGGTATGATAACGGTAGAAAATCTTGTTCCAGAAGAAGAGCGGCCTGAAGGGATGATAAAATTCATCAGCGAAACCAACAACGAAAACATGCCTATAGAAGAAGTGATAACGGTCTGAAAGAGCTACATCTCTATCCTATATTAAATGAACTTTTCATCTTTTATCGGTCGGTATAGTAATATTCTCCGGCCGATTTTTGTTTCCTATCGAGTCTTGATTCTGGCTTATTGACCCTTGGTCTGTTCGTATCTGGATCTCTTCTGAACGTGATATCCACTTCTTTCAAGAATCGGTTCATGCCCTCCTGCATCAGGTATGGGCCCTCACCTTTACCCCTCCTACCTGGTTCCCCGCTGAAATTCATTATCAGGTCCGAGACATAATCGATGAAGTAAACGTCGTGGTCAACGATCAAGCCGGCTTTCCCTGTCTTTTCCATGTAACGTCTGATGGTCCTAGCGGCATCCATCCTCCTGCTGGAATCCAGATATGCGCTGGGTTCGTCGATCAGGTATAGATCCGCGTTCCTGCCGAGAGCTAAACCGATGACCACCCTCTGTAGTTCACCGCCGCTGAGATTGGATACTTCTCTCTCGAACATGGTGTCCAGGTCAAGAGGCTTGATAACTTCAGAGCGAAATATGCCCGTATCTAGGTTATCCTGTATCTCGGTTAGGTAAAGGTCCATGACCCTTCCATCGTAATCCGGTTTGATATACTGGGGTTTGTAACTCACCGAGATGCTCTTCTTTATCTCTCCCTCCGTAGGTTCGATCACATCGGCCAACATCTTAACGAAGGTAGTTTTTCCCGTGGCGTTGGGCCCTACGATACCTATAACTTCCCCTGTGGGGACCTCTCCAGATTCAGTTTCAAGTCTGAATGAATCCCATTCCTTTACCAATCGATCGTATTCTAAGAGTGGTTCTGAGTGCCAATCATCTCGGGGCGCGTGCTTTTCGAACTCTATGGCTCTCTCTCGGAAACGTATATTCTCTTCGCTGAGATAACCTTTTAGGTATGTATTGATAGATTTCCTCACCCCTTTTGGATGGGTGACCACACCGTAAGCTCCTCGAGAACCGTATAGAAGATGTACATTATCCGCTAGAAAATCTAGAACTGCCAGGTCGTGTTCTATCACCATCACCCGGCTCTCTTTGCTCTTCTCCTTTATCGCCTTGGCTACTTTTAATCGTTGTTTTATATCGAGATAAGAGGATGGTTCGTCGTAGAAATAGATGTCCGCTTCTTTGCTTGATGCAGCCGCGATGGCGACCCTCTGGAGTTCACCTCCTGATAGGTTCTTCATCTTCGAATCTAAGGTGTTCTCGATGCCTAATTTTTCCACCCAGTCGAGATAATCCCCTCCCACTCTTTCAAGAAGACCTTCTACTTTACCAGAGTAATATGCGGGGATCTTATCTACATATTGGGGTTTGAGGGAAGTAACGATACCGTCATTGGAAATCTTTTCAAAATATTCTCCAAGTGCCACTCCAGAAAAGTGCTCGATGGCATTATCCCATGTGGTTTCTTTATCGTATTCACCAAGATTTGGTATTATCTCTCCAGATAATATCCTGATAGCGGTAGTTTTTCCTATACCGTTTGACCCAAGTAGTCCGATAACCTGTTCTTCCTGCGGTATGGGTAATCTGTACAATCTGAAACTGTTCTCTCCAAATTGGTGGATCAGGTCTGTATCTAACTCTTCGGCCAGGTTGATGATCTTGATAGCGTTGAACGGGCACTTATCTACACATATCCCGCAGCCCGCGCATAGTTCTTCCGATATACGAACCCCGTCTTCAGTCTTGATTATAGTTTCATCACCGGTTCTAACCCTTGGGCAATAGTGGATGCATTCATAGCTGCACCTGTCTGATCGGCACTTGTCTTTTTGAACTACAGCTATCCTCATCGAAATCTGATTATTACAGGTGGTATTTTAGGTTGAGGGTTCGATGTATGACAGTTTGTTTAATATGTAAATTGATATATTAAAGTGTGGCTTATTTTACTCGATCGCGGCCATTTTCTCCTGCAAAATGAATAATCTATAAATAGGGGTGCCATAATGAGACGGCTACAATTGTACCAGGTGATTGCTAATGCGTCTTAGTTGGCCTAATATACTTACAAGCAAAGAAAAACCTCAATCGACAGAAGCCTCGAAAATCGAAAAACACTGGGGTACGATAGTCTCACTTATAGGGATATTCCTATTGGCCCTCTTCATCAGAAGCTACTTTGCTTTTGATCTGGCCACCAAATTCGGTGCGCCGTATCTATTATCAGGTGGTTCTGATGCTTATTATTATCAACGTATAATAGATTATATTCAATCCAATCACCATCATATGCTTACTGACCCACTTCGTAAATATCCTCTAGGAGGGCTTAACCCACGTCCACCTTTGTTGGCCTGGACTTCTGTGCTTACAGGTTATGCTATATCTCCGTTCGTAGGTGATGTTAGCGAAGCTATATCCTACTCGTTTATATTCTCAGCAGGTATCTGGGGGGCACTCACTGTATTCCCAGCATACTTGATCGGTAGGGATACTTTCGGAAAAAAGGCCGGTATCGCCGGAGCTTTGATGTTGGCTATCAGTTCAGGGCATCTCCAAAGAAGCGTCATAACCAACGGTGACCATGATGCTTTGTATCTGTTCTTTGCAGTTACCGCTTTCTATTTCTTCATGAAAGCCCTTGAAAGCATACCTGAAGACATCAATTGGGTGTCGGATTGGAGCGATCCAGATGAGATCAAAAAAGGATTGATAAATTTCGCATCTAAAAACAAGGTATCACTTTTGAATGCAGCGATGGCGGGTATGAGTACTGCTGCTGTTGCTCTAACATGGAAGGGATTCCCGTACGTTATGGTCATAATATTAGTTTACTTCTTTTTCCAACTCATAGTCAACAAATTACAGGTCAAAGATTCGCTAGGCATAACTTCAGTAGTCGGTGTATCGATGGGCATGACCTTCCTTGTTGCTGGCCCTTATTATATAGGGACTGGCTTTGGATCTGATTTACCATCAGGTATAGGTAAGTGGTATGATGTTCCACTGATAATATTCTTGGCGGCATTTTTGATAGGAGTGTTCTTTACAGTCACAAGAGACGTACCATGGCTACTTGTGTTCTCTAGTTTCTTCACGGCTATAGCCCTTTTCTTTGCCTTGGGTTCAGTATTCTTCCCAGGTCTAATAGATACTTTGATGGGGGGGGCAGGTTATTTCGTCCAGAACAAATTGTACAGCACCATCGCAGAGGCACAGGCACCACAATTCAGTAATCTAGTCTTGTCTTTCGGCTTGGTTTCATTCTTCTTATCTATAACCGGCCTGATATTTGCCATATGGCATCTTAAAAGCGATCTTAGACCAAATTTCATGTTCATATTGATATGGACAGGTTTTGCTATCTACATGGCGGTGACAGCAGCCCGTTTCATCTTCAACTCATCTCCCGCTTTTGCACTTCTTGCTGGGTGGGTCCTTGCATTGGCCGTAGATAAGGTCGATTTCCCTGGTATATACCAGCGCTTCAGAGTTTATCGTGGGGATATGTTCAGAGGTATATATGAAGGTGTAAAATTGAAGCACATCATGGTGGCACTACTGGTCGTATTCCTCGTTGTGATGCCAAATACGCTGTATGCCTTCGATGCGGGTATACCTTACGAAGAAAAGATTGAGTATGATAATGATATCTACGAAACATTACCTAAAGCGATACGGCCAGAGGGACATGACCCCGACAGCGATAACAATTGGTATCTCGGTGCGTTCGGTTACTCGATGGACAAACCTACAGGTTATTGGCCAGCGGCCTGGGATTGGTTCAGTGAACAGGATTCAGAACTACCCCCAGAGGAAAGGCCCGCTTTCGTGAGCTGGTGGGATTACGGTTTTGAAGCTATGCAGGAAGGGCAGCATCCTACCGTTGCCGATAACTTCCAGCAGGGTTATCGTATCGCTGGTAATATATTGATGGCCCAGAACGAATCTGAAACGATCGCATTGTTCATAGCTAGAGAGCTCGAACTTCCATACAGTAAGGATGGAGGATTTGAAGGGAGAGTCAGGGATATTTTAGTCGAACATATAGGTGAAGATAAAACCGCAGAACTTGAGGATGTTTACCGTAACCCCGCGGCATACAAGGAAGAAGTTCTTTCCAATCCTAAACGATATCATCCTAGGGCAGAAGATATCCATCCCAGAAACGTTTGGTGTGCAAAGGTGATGGGATTGCTTTCTTACGAAGGGGTGGACACCCTTTCAGAGTTATACCGAGATGTTTCATTACATCTTGATAAAAGGATCAAGTACCTCGCAGTAGATTCTAGGTTATTCCCAACATCTGGAACACAAACCGGTATATTCTATGCACCGGCAAAATTATCTGGCCATAGGGTAGATGAATCCGAAGGTATGAGGACTCCTGTAGATTTCTTCGATATACTTTTAGCAGGAGACGACGGTAATAGCTATGAGGATCCAGACAATATCCCACAGGGTGTGAGTATCACGAATTATAAGATAGATTTCAAACCGATGTTCTATAACACGACGCTTTACAGGACCTTCGCCGGTTACTCGGCGGATGAAGTGGATAAAGGAAAAGGTGGTAACGGAATACCTGGCTTGGGAGAGCAAAATCAGATCATGCCCATGCCTAGTTGGAACATGAGTCACTTCAGGATGGCTTACAAAACAGCTTATTATAATCCATATCCACAGGACGAAGTAAGGAATCACAGCGATGCATGGAGGGCTGTATCATTTGAAACTGCTTCCAAGTACCAAGAGCAGGAAAAAGGCACGGTTGATATGAGTCCTAGAAGTTACATGAACCAGGGTGTAGTATTCTTGGAATACTTTGACGGGGCTATCGTTAGTGGAAATGTAGAAACAGAAAACGGAGATCCGATAGAAGATGCGACGATAACAGTGCTGGATGAAAGTGGAACACCTCACCAGACCAGAAAAACAGATGGAGATGGTTATTACAAGGTTAAGGTTCCCTTTGGAAACATATCTGTGATAGCTTCGAACGGTGGTATTTCAGGAGGAAACAAGATAATAAAAACTGAGGCGATACAACTCGGTTCTGTTTCATTGAATGTGACCAAAGACGAAGCCATGAGAAAGAAGGTAGATAAAAACGTAGATGGTAAATGGGACTACCTTTATGACAGAGATATTACTGTTTCATCATCTGATCTCACGGTGAATGTTTTCATAGATCAAGATCAAGACGGATCATACAACCAAGCTAATGACACCTTAGTATCCTCCGAAGTTACGGTAGTCAACGAGGACAGCGGTGTGGAGTATGATTCTGGTATGACGAACGGTACTTACACATTTGAAAATCTAGTTCCTGGCACCTACAAGATTTCATCCGACGCTGAAGGTACAGAAGAATTGACCGGAGTAAAAGTCGAACCGGGGGAAGATATAAGCGAAGGTGTCATGGTGACTACCGGCTCTATCAGCGGTGGGGTAGAGAGTGAGGTGGAAAACGGGGAAGAAACTTTTGATATCAAGATCGAAAGAGAAGACACAGACTACAATGCAACCACAACTGTTGAGGCTGGAGATAACTATACATTTGAAGACCTGGTTCCTGGTACATATTATATCGATATCGATAACGACAGCTATACAGTAGATGGTGGACCGTATTATTTTGATATCGGGGATGAGGATGAAAAAGAACACAATATTACGGTCATCGATTCTACAGTAGTTGAAGGAAAGACCATTTATTCCTCTAAAAAGCTACCTTACCAAAGGCTGACTTTCGAAGGAGGGAGCGGGGTTAACTACTCCCGAGTTATCCGCACTGATGAAGATGGAGAATTTCGTATCAAACTTCCTCTAGGTAAATTCATAGT
>JBNJFO010000068.1:0-8260 GCA_051746905.1 Thermoplasmatota archaeon | reverse complement strand
GCAGCACTAGGTACCGCGGCCATCCTTGCCCAGATAGGTATCTTTTTCGGTATCCCCATCTCTTTCAACGAAGCCATCATCGCAGCTATAATAGGGAGCGGCCTAGTTGTCGGAAAATCTAATATCGGTAAGAAAAAGATCGGTTTCACGACTGTTGCGTGGATCGGCGCTTTCTTCTTGGCTATAGGGGTGACTTATCTGCTGGGGAACGTTCTTCAATACTTTCTGTGAATCATGGTTTCTTATGTTTTTAGTCTAGAATACATCGCTCTCCTCGAATCTAGCTACCTCTTTCAAACGTACTCTTAAGTATTCTCCATAACTTTAATTATCGTCTGTTTCTATCACTCTGACGGACAAGATGGAACAGCATACCATACAATTCGATCCGGGACTTACGGGCAGAGAAGAGGAGTCCGAGTTCTTAAATTCACTTATCGATGACTGCAAGGGAGGAAATGGATCTACTGTTTTGGTATCTGGTGAAGCCGGTATCGGCAAGACAAGGTTGATAGAGGAAGCGTTAGATGAGTCCGGTTCAGGATGTATGAATATAATAAAAGGAAGGTGCGTCGAAGAGAGTTTGGGGCCATTATCCCCCGTTAAAGAAGCTTTCCGGTCTGCAGACCTTTTCCATCTGGTAGCGGATAACCCTCCGCCCAAAGTATTATCAGCTTATCTAACAGACAGCGCAGGGATCTTGATAGCACAAGCGGAGCGGGATGGGACAGACCTAGATGGAGATATCTTCACGAGCATGCTCAAGGGTGTTTCGAACTTTGTCTCGGACTCTTTGAGTATGATGGGAGAGGGCGAAAAAGGCGGAGTGAGCGGCATCTCTTACAAGGGATACAACATACTCATGGAAACGAGAGGGGATATTTCTCTGATACTTGTCATAGAGGGGGAAGAGAACGAATTCTTGATAGAGGATATGCATGATGTTCTGGATGATGTCTGTGATATTGCTGCGGATATGAAAACACCAGAATATGGGGGTGACGAGATCAACCAAGAGATATCCTGGTTCATAGACTCTGGCAAATACGAGGGAAAATATCTTGTAGACGATTCTAAGCTCAAAAGAGAGAACTTGTTCGATAACATCCTGATGGGGCTACGTAGGGAGGCATCCGATCACCCTATCGCACTCTTCATCGACGACCTACAGTGGGCCGACCCGTCTACACTCTCGTTGTTACATTACATCTCCCGCAACATAAAAGAAGACCATATCTTGCTCGTCGGTGCGTATAGGCCCGAAGATCTGATGAAAAAGTGGGATGGCGAGGTACATCAATTGAAATCTACCCTTAGAAATATGAAGCACGAAGGGCTCTACACCTCGATCGAACTAAGTAGACTGGATAAGGTCGATATAATCAACCTTTTAAAAGACATGCTCGGAGAGGTGGAATTGTCTGCTAAATTCTATGATAGAGCGTATAAGGAAAGCGAAGGAAATCCCTTTTTCCTGATGGAGTTTGTGAGGCACGTGATCGAGGATGGACATATAGTGAGAAACGAGGATATCTGGTCCTTGAAGACCCCTCTCGAACAAGTAGAAGTGCCCTCCAGGACCTACGACCTTGTAGAGAACAGGTTGGAACGAGTGAGCGAAGAGCAAAGAAAGATCTTGGAATTTGGCAGCGTTGTTGGTATAAGATTTGAAAGTGACGCTATCGAGAAAGGATTAGAGATTCAAAGAAGGGGGCTCCTTGAAGAACTAAGTGAGATCGAGAACGTCCACGGGTTGATAATATCTACAGAAAGGGGGTATCGCTTCGATCACAAGAAGATAAGAGAAGCACTCTACGAAAACCTGAATCAAGAACTAAGAGAGGAATATCATCGCTCGATAGCGGAATACTATGAGGGGCTGTATGAAGGGGATTCTGAAGACATACTCGGTAAGATGATACATCATTATTACGAGGCGGGAGACCGGCGCGTTATCAGTTACCTCTTCAAGGCAGGACTTTCCGCGCAGGAAAGATATGCCAATGAAGAGGCTGAAAGGTTTTTCACTAACGCCTTAGAGCTCATCCCTGAAGAAGACGAAGAGGATATGTTATACGTCCACAATAAACTAGGAGAGATATCTAAATTGAAAGGCGACTACACATCTTCACTAGAACATTATCAGACGGCCCTTGAACTTGAAGAAGATGACGAGAAGAAAGCGAAGATATACGGGGAGATATCCGAGTTATTTGCTAATATGGGTGACTATGAGAAAGCGTTAGGTGCTATAGAAGCAGGGGCAGAACTGGGTGATAAAGAGATGTGTGACCTGCTGAAAACGAAGGGGTGGGTTTTACTGCGAAAAGGCGATTATGAAGATGCAAAAAAAGTTTTCATGAAAGAACTGAGTGTTGCGGAGGAAAGATGTGACACAGGTAAATTGGCACAGGCACTTCACGATACAGGTTCAGTCTATTTTAGAAAAGGCGATCTCGAAAAGTCTCTAGATCATTTTGATAGAGCTGTAGAAAGATGGGAAAATATCGACGAACTGAAGGGGCTGGCAACATCCTATAACAACATAGGTATAATCTATTACTATAAGAATGACTTCGACGAGGCTTTGAAATACCACAAAAAAAGCATGGATATCAAGGAGAAAGTGGAAGATAAACGTGGAGTGGCTATATCTCTGAACAATATAGGAGCGATCTACAAAAATAAAGGAGATTTCCAAAGTGCTTTGAGATGTTATGAAGGCAGCCTAGAGATACTGAAAAAAGTAGGAGATAAACTTGGTGTTGCTACTTCTCTGAAGAATATCGGTGCTATCCACTATTATCAAGGTGATAATGAAGAAGCTCTTGAACTTCTCAGAAAAAGCCTGAGGATGAGCGAAGCTATCGACGACGAACAGTTCATACTCCATATCAGATGTTGGTTGAATGAGATCTTTCTGGCGATGGGTAAAACGGATCTGGCCTTGGAACACGGGAAAAAAGTATTACAGACCTCTAAAGAATTAGGAACTCCTGGTGAAGAAGGTATCGCTAGGCGTGTTTTAGGCATGGTATATCGCGAAAATGGGGGATATAGGATAGCAGAGAGTGAATTCCGCAGAGCAAGGGATCTGCTCGATGAAACGAATAACATTATGGAATTCACCAAGCTTCTTTACGAATATGCATTGTTATTTGCCAAAATGGGGGAAGATAAGAAATTCGAGGGGCATATGAAATCTGCATTGAAAAATTTTAGATCTATGGGGATGGTTTGGTGGGCTGGTAAGGCCGAGGAGGCCCTGAAAACAAAATAAGACCGACCTATAAGAATTCGAACACTCTTTTTCCACAGCAGATACATTCATGGTTCTTCTTTATATCTGTAACCTGATATTCATCTGCCCACAGGTCTATCGTCAGTAAACCATATCTCACTTTGTTTTCGACGAGATATTTGACCGCTTCTGTAGCCGCTATATTTGCCATGGTCCTTGGTATGCTGAACAATATCCCTGCTTCAGCACCTGTTTCGTAGGTGCCTTCCTCCGCCTTGTTCGGCATCATACATCTGAGGCATGGAGTTTTACTTGGGATGATGCTCATGCTCATGCCGTAAGTACCCATCACGGCAGTGTATATCCAGGGTATGTTGTTCTTTACGCAGGCATCGTTCATGGTATATCTGGTTTCCAGATTATCGGTGCCATCTAGAACTATGTCTGAACCATCTATGAAGGTCTCAATGTTGTCTGGACCGATGCGTTCTTTTTTGATTTTGATATCAACGTTCGAGTTTATCTTTTTCAACTTGGACAGAGCAACTTCTACCTTTGGAGAACCGATATCATCTTCGTTGTAAAGTGTTTGACGCTGGAGGTTCGACTCTTCAACGATGTCATCATCTGCTATCCGGATCTCGCCGATGCCGCACCTGACAAGGGCATCTGTTATCACCGAACCGAGACCGCCTACCCCCACGACAGATACAGTGGCTTCGCTCAACTTTTTCTGCCCCTTTTCTCCGATCTCTGGCAATACCGTATGGCGGGAATATCTATTCATGGTATCATCTATGTTAGTAAACGAAAACACCCTTAATAACTTTTCATCTATTCATGGACCCTACCCTTATGCATCCCTGAAGCTACCCTTGAATTGACGATCAGATCCCCACTTCTACGAGAGTAAAATACTATCAGAATTATCTCAATGAAACCGAATATGATGCCTATGATGGGCAGCCTTAGGATGTATTTCGTACTGTTCCTTAGAAATGAGTCTTTGAAAGACAATCTATAGCCTTTCTCATCGACCACCTGTAGTTTCAACAATCTTTTTCCAGGAGATGTACCCCATACTCTATCAGACTCGAGCACAGAGAAATACAAGAGAAATAAGAGACTAAAAGATATGTGGATCCATAGATCTTTCAAGCTTCGGAATATCTCTGGATATTCATATATATTGGTGCGGATGAAAGCCAATTCTGAAAAACCATCTGGAGTGATGATAGAGAAACGAAGGAATACCAGTAGGATCAATATCACTATTAACTTGTAAAACAAAAAGTCGATGAGGAAAGCTATGGCTCTTGTCACTGGATACGCATCTATTATAGAAACACTCCCGATATCTTTTGTTGATTTTTTACCAGTTATAGAGTAATCCTTGATCATCTCAAGTTAGATTTACTTGCGCCAAATATAAAATATCTTTGATGGCTTGTGGTATACAATTATCAGGATATTCTAAACTAAATAACTTCAAATAATTTAATGTGGATTATGTTATATGCAATACAAGATATATGGTGATAATCTAGAGGTCGTGGCATGTAGGTTCGGACCTGGTGAGGTGATCTACGGGGAAGCTGGAGCCATGGTGTACATGTCTGGGAACGTTGTGATGAACGCTGAAGCTAAGGGCGGATTTTTCAAAGGTATAAAACGTAAATTCAGCGGAGAATCTTTCTTTTTGACTAAATTCACCGTAACGGGTGGCGAAGGTATTGCCGCCTTCGCAGGAAATGTTCCAGGCCGGATAAAACCCCTCACAGTAACTCCTGGAAAAGAATATCTCCTCCAGAAAGATAGCTTCCTGGTTGCTGAAGATGGTGTCGACCTTGATATAGCGTTCCAGAAAAAATTAGGGGGTGCGTTCTTCGGTGGAGAAGGTTTCGTCCTTCAGAAGATGTCTGGGAGCGGAACTGGTTTCATCCACGCCGCCGGAGATGTGATCGAGAGAGACCTTGGTTCGAACGATATGCTGAAGGTTTCAACCGGTAAAGTCGTTGCTTGGGAAAACACGGTCAATTACGATATCCAGAGAGCAGGTGGTATCAAAAGTATGATGTTCTCAGGCGAAGGTCTGTTCGTTACTACACTTCGTGGACCCGGAAAAGTATGGCTCCAGAGTATGACTCTTCCACAGTTGGCAGCAAGCTTGGTTCCATACCTTCCAGATAGAGATAGTTCGGGGAATTCCGGTATCAGGATAGGATAGAACTATATGAGAAATATACTGATCTGGACGATAGGAGTACTCGCAGGTGCATTCATAGTCCTATTGATATTACTTTATCTAGATATGATCGTAGTTTTAGCGGTCTTTCTAGGTATCTCACTCATAATCGCATATATATTGATAGGGATCATACTATTTCTGACACCTATCGTCTTGATCCCGTATTATCTACTAAAGAAAAAATCGGAAACTCAAGATTATGGGAGCTATGATCTGGATGATTTTGAATAGTTGTTCGTTTAAAACCTCTGGATAAAAATCGCACATATAAACCAAAAACTATAAGTATACTTGCACACGTATGCATATATGCAAATGGAGATATAATGCTCGACCGAGACGCACTAGCAGGGAAAAATCCTTCGCCCGTTGATAGGGAAAAGATGGATTTCGCTGTTTGCCTCCAGCGGGCTAAAGATGTGGTCGAATGTGAAGAATTACGCAATCTTTTCGATAAAACTCTACTTATGTTAGATATCAATCAATAGCTCACCAATCACGATAATCACCCTCTACAGGAAAACTCTGAAGTTTTCCTTCGAGTCTCAGAATTATGAAATAATTCTAAGTTTATTGGAATAGTAAATTCCAATACTTTCCGGAACAAGTTCCGGATAATCCCTCCCTTTTTCTTGATACTAACAACTCAAAAAATTTAATAAGGAATACGACTTCTGAGTTCCACCCTTGGGGGTATAGGGTAACACGGCATCCTCACGGGCTCCAGTTACGTGGAATGATCGCCAACTGGGTTTACTGACCGGTTCTTTCATCGGTATGATGAATAACTGGAGCGGTGACCTCGTAATATATGCGGTGGGTCGCTCCCATCGTAGAAGAAACCCGTTGATCGGGGTTCAAATCCCCGTGCCCCCATTCACTTCGTGAATGTGGTCACTGCGTGGAAGCTATGCTTCCACTGGACCACTCGAAAAGCGAAGCTTTTCTGCGGGTCCCCGTGCCCTAACTATTTTTGAGGGAAGTGAGTTCCAGCGCCCCCACTTCTCAAAATTTTAATTTTGAGGAAGTTGGAACTTTGTTCCGACACTATACCTCAGGTTCATAACGTCAAGTATATCTCCCTAATTTCTCCGATCTTAACTCAATTATGCGATGGAAAATCCAACCAACACTATTAAGACTGTTTATCTTCGCCCTCGTACAATATGATCTTGACTTTTTCTTCAGTGATCAAACCTTCTTTTATTATGTTATCTAATTTTGGTTTGATCCTTTCGATATTCTCTTCTTTATCAGCAGCTTCTATCACGATCGGTAGATCTGTTGAGAGTCTTAAAATAGACGTGGTGTGAAAATGACTTGTTTTTCCAAAACCCGATATCCCTCGTAAAACGGTCGCCCCGGCGATCCCTTCTTTCTTCAACATCTCGATTATATACTTGTGCATTTTCTTTCCTTTGTATTCATCATCCTCTCCGATGAATATCCTCAACAAGATCGCTTCCGATTCTTTTTTCATATATTGACACCACCGTAATATTCAACGATTATCTTTCCTAAATATATGCCTAGAAATGCGAGGGTGATGGTCCCGACCAAGTTGCACCCGAACAACAACATTTCTTTATCCTCCAATAACTCAAATGATTCATAACTGAATGTTGACATAGTGGTGAAAGCTCCAAGCAGTCCGATAGTAAGGAATATTCTAGTTTCTTCGGTAAAGAAACCCTCGTATTCAGAAAGATACATCACCAAACTTAAGATTAAACACCCGATAAAGTTCACTGCCATCGTACCTACTGGAAACGTGATTATATTGTTCTGTACCCATCCACTTATTAAGTATCTCAAAACGGCTCCAAAGAATCCGCCTATTCCTATTATCAATAGTATATACATGATTTCTACCTTGGCTTATTAGAATAGAAGTCATCAGCCAAAGGCAGTTTTGGATTTATAGTCAAGGACACAACTTTTCTTTGATCTTATAGTGTCCTTTACTAGTTGTGGATGACGCAACTCAATTACAAATAAGTTGCGTCTTCCACTATAACCAGGGCGGACTCCATCGCCTATTCCAAAATGAAATATTCATAGTTAATATACTTTATTGCCGAGCCTATCATGTGACCTTGAGTAAGGCCGCTGAACTGGCAGGATCAGATACGATCTCTTTTAAAGAGATCTTGAAAGACAGCGGTATCAAGGTCGAGGTTCAAGTGGAGAATAGGGAAAAACTGGAAGAAAGGTCAAAACTGCTCAACGAGTGATAGTATTAGTATCTGAATCTCTGTTAAAAATTAGAAATTTATTGGATTATTCACGATTTTCTTCCAATGTTTTCAATGGAAAATACCTTTATGGGAGATGATTCCTATTTTTTCCATGGACAAGACCCCATTACTTTACATCATCATCTCGGCATCCTTGTTCGGTCTGAGTGCTCCTTTAGCAAAGATCTTAGTGAGTGATATCGAACCTATCGTTTTGGCTGGACTTCTTTACTTAGGTGCCTTTTTGGGCTTGTCCTTATTGACCGTAGTTAAGAATCTACTCGGTAAAAAAGAAGAAAAAGCACTGGCTCTGGAGAGGGGTGACATCCCGTGGCTGGCTGGTGCTATCGTCACAGGCGGTGTTCTGGGTCCTATCACACTGATGATGGGGTTAAAGTTGATATCCGGTTTCGTTACTTCACTACTCCTGAACCTCGAAGGACTGGCCACAGGATTGATAGCGGTCTTATTCTTTAAAGAGGAGCCTGGGAAAAGGATATGGTTGGCTCTGGGCGCCATGACTGTTGCGGGTGT
>JBNJFO010000067.1:0-8263 GCA_051746905.1 Thermoplasmatota archaeon | reverse complement strand
ACGTCCTCCTCATCTTCAGAAATCTGAAGATTTCCTGCGATTTACGAGCGCTTGGAACTTGTTCCGAGCAGTGAGCCCTTTTTGTTTGTTGCGAATAGTCTGGACTACGAGTAAAGCTATGCTTTTAGAGGACTAACGTCCTCCTCATCTTCAGAAATCTGAAGATTTCCTGCGATTTACGAGCGCTTGGAACTTGTTCCGAGCAGTGAGCCCTTTTTGTTTGTTGCGAATAGTTACTATTCAACGCATCGATAAAAGCTTTCGATAATAAATCTTTTCTATATCTCCACAAACGATACCAAGTCTTTTATATACCTCCTTCGTCTCAACAAATGAAATGGAACTGTACTCTATCGATTATACTGTTGAGATATCGACCCCTCTGTTTTCCACAGAGGATGAGAAAAGGGTTCTACAATGTCTTTCGAGGGTTTTCCCAGATGTCAGATGGGACGTGAGTGATGATGAAATCTACGGGGAAACCGACGATCTAGAGAGGTTCAAGGAGATCCTCAGGGATATGAAGATCCGGGACGCGGCGATGAGTTATCTATCTAGAAAGATCGAAGGAGATACATGCGAATTTAAGATATCTAAACAGGCCACATGCAACGCTAAGATCAATTTCTCTGAAGAGAAACAACCCCTGGGGCCGGTACATGTCAAGATCCAGTGTGAAGATATAGAATCTCTGGTTGATAGATTGACAACCAAGGATGTGGAAGGATGATACTGGCATCGAATCCATTATTCTGTTTAAGACCTTTCGAAGAGGTGTTGAACGAGATCGATAAAAATTTTGAAGGATGGGAATTTTTAGCTGAAAGAGAGCACGGATATCATAATCTAGATAAGATCAAGAACGCCCTTTCAACCACAGATCTAACGATCCAGGTCCACGCCCCGTTCAACGACCTGAACATCGCAAGCATGAATCCCGGACTCAGACAGGCGGCCATCCAAGAGATAGAAAGATCATACGAGATGGCGGTGGAATTGGATGCTGAAATGGTCACCATGCACCCAGGAGTGTATTCACCGATCGGCAGATATTGGGAAGGGACGGAAGAAGCTGCTATCGGATCACTGAAGAGGCTGAATGAGATGGCTGATGACTACGGTTTGAACGTAGCGGTAGAGAACATGCCGAACCTCGATGTGACCATGGGAGTCACCCCTGAAGATATGAGAGAATTACTAGACGGCTCAGACATGCCGTTCTGTTTGGACATAGGTCACGCGTACACCTCGGGAAGATTGGATGATTTCCTGGAATTCGAGCCTGTCAACCTCCACATCCATGACAATAAAGGTGAGGAAGATGTTCACCTGCCATTAGGAGAAGGAGAGATAGATATAGAACATGTGATGGACTCTTTATCGTCGTACGATGGAAATTATGTTATAGAGAACAGAAGCATCGATGATCTGGTAGAAAGCAAGCTTTACTTCGAAGAGTTGATCTAGATCACACATCAAAAATATAATATGTAAAATGCAATTTATATAGCAGTAGAAAAGAAGAGGAGAATAGTAGATGGATATCGCAACTACGCTGTACGAAAATTTGGAATCTATCGGGTATATCATAGCATTAGCCATACTGATATATTTGAGTGGCCGGTTCTCTGGTTCCGAGACGGCACTGACAGCCATATCCAAGGTAGATATATCGAAGATGAAGAGGAACGAAGAGAAGAACGCCAAGACCATCGAATATCTAAAGCAGCACATGGACAAAACCATCATCACGATCCTCATAGGAAACAATCTGGTCAACGTTTCCGCATCCGCTATAGCTACCAAATTATCTTACGACCTATTGGGGAACATCGGTGTTTCGATCGCCGTCGGTGCGGTTACGATATTCCTACTCATATTCGGTGAGATCACTCCTAAAGGTTTCGCTCTAAAGAACAAAATCCATTTCAGCAAGAAGAACGCCAAAATGATATATTATCTTTCGATCCTGATGAGCCCGTTGATCAAAGTTTTGAGCAAGATCTCTGATAAGATGATAAATCTTTTCGGAGGTCAGACCAAACTGGATAACCTTCTCGTCACGGAATCAGACATGCGCCACCTTGCTTCTCAGATGGAAAGTGAAGGGATAATCAAAGAGATCGAGAAAGACATCCTTCATAGGGTTTTCTGGTTCGGTGATCTGAAGGTGGCATCTGTGAAAGTTTCTAAAGAAAACACCTTCGCCCTTGATTCAGAACTGGATATCGATGAAGCTATAGATTTTGTAAAAGAACACGGCTTTACGAGGTTACCTGTCACGAAACACGATACCGACGATATAGCCGGCATATTGTACAGCAAAGAACTCCTTGGTAAAGAGAGTGGTGAACTCGAGGACTTCATCAGGGAGCCGTATTTCGTTACTAACGAAGACGATATAACGGACATATTCCAGAGGATGAGGAAGAACAGGATCCACATGGCGATAGTAAGGGATGATAATGGGGACTTTGATGGTATAATCACCCTCGAAGATATGATGGAAGAACTCGTCGGTGAGATCTACGATGAATACGATTGAACGCCGATGAGTGGTTTTCTTCCGAAAAACTTTTTATAAAATCTGACTATCTAAAGGTAGAATGAACATATTGAGTCTGATATTGGGGACGATATTCATATTCTTTTTACCGGGTTTTATGATGATCAATGCTCTTTTTCCACGAAAAGGTGAGCTGGATAAAGAATTCGACATGCTCTATCGTATCACTCTAGGCATGGGTATGAGCATAGTCACGACGATACTGGTCGGTTTCTTCTTGGGTTCTTTACCTGTTGAAACAGGACAGAAAGGATATTTCCAGAGTCAATATATCTGGACGATGCTCCTTTCACTCACAGCTGTTTTCTTCGTGATAGGTTGGTTCAGAGGAGCGTATCAGTGGATGGGTTGGTTACATCCCAAACTGGAGAGACCAGAACCTCCCGAACCGGGTCCGAAGGATTTCGAGTATGAAGATGAGAAGGATATCCTTCACGAGATGCAGAAGTTGGCTAGGAAAAGGCAGCAGTTGAAGTACAAGATCAAGGAAGCCAAGAAGAAGAGCGGTGCACAGGCCAAGAGTATCAGAGATCACTACAAGAAGAAGAAAAAGAAGGCTGAGGAAGAGCTCAAAGAGGTAGACGATAGATTGAAAGAGCTCGAGAACCTGAGAGCTGAAGAACTGTATTAGGTGATGATGTGGGTTTCGATTACAAGATGGTATTGGTGGTGAGGAAGGACTTGAAACTCTCACCGGGTAAACTGGCTGTTCAAGCGAGCCACGCTTCTGTTCAGTGTGCTTTGAAAAGCAAAGAAGAAGATAACTACTTCAAGAGGTGGTATAAAGAGGGTCAGAAGAAAGTCATCGTGAAATGTGACGACCTTGACCATATGGAGTTCTTGAAAGATGTTGCCGAGAACAACGGGCTGACAGCTTGCATCGTAACAGATGCCGGGTTGACTGAAGTCCTTCCAGGAACGAGGACCTGTCTAGGTATCGGTCCCGGACCCAACGATATAGTGGATAAGGTCACAGGCGATCTATCATTACTTTGAAGATAGAAAGAAAAGAGAGGTGAGTCTATGAAAACCATGATGAGGGCTTTGGGTATTGATGATGCCCCGTTCAAGTTCGAAGACGATGAAGTCATGGTAGTCGGGAGTCTGGTCAGAGCACCGAATTATCTGGAAGGTATATTGTCTACGGAAGTTGAAGTTGACGGAAGCGATGCTACCGATAAGATCATAGAGATGTTGGATGCGTCGAGGTTCACTGAACAGATAAAGATCATCTTTACAGACGGAGCAGCTTTGGGAGGCTTCAATCTAGTGGATATTGAACGGATCTATCGGGAGACGGATATCCCCATCGCCAGCGTTTCCAGGGATGAACCGGATTTCGAGAGCATCAAAAAAGCGCTGAAAGAACATCTTCCCGATTGGAAAGAGAGATATGAGAAGATAAGGGAAGGTACTATCCACGAGATAAAGACGGAGCACAAACCCATCTATGTAAAATCAGTAGGGATAGATGTCCAGGAAACGAAGAGACTGCTGAATCTGTTCACCGTCCGGGGCAGGATACCAGAACCGATCCGCATAAGCCACATAGTCGCTTCAGGTATTGTAAAAGGTGAATCAAGGGGAAAGCCCTGAATATGTCCAAGTTCAATTTTTTAAATATTTTTCTCAAAACCAATAAATACTCGTCCTGCTCTATATCCGTAGAGAGGTGTTGATATGAGAAAAAAGAAATCCTTGATCGGATTAGCCTTCGTAGTGTTGGCTTTGATCCTGTTGTGTCTTTCAGTGTTCCTACCCTGGTACAGTGTTCATATAAAATCTGAATCCAGGGGTTACTACACTGATATGAACATGGAGTTCGATTACTACGCATACTTCGATCACTGGGAGGTGGTGACTGAGAACAACGGAAATACCAACGAAGACATGGATAAATACGACGACGGCTCGGACATAAAGGGAGTTTTCGGTTTAACTAGGATATTAGCCGTTATAGCTATCATAGCAACTATCTTAGGGGTTGTGGGATTGATATTGTTGAGGGATGGTAAGTTAGATAAGAAGATAGTCAGTATTATCATTATCTTGGCTTTCATCTTCTCACTTTTAGCTCCGCTTTACCTGATGACCAGCCTTCCAGGAGCTCTGGAGAACCAGAACGTGAATTACGCAGGGACCGGTGATGATATCACGGAAAAATTCTTCGGAAGCGATGAGGCCAGCAGCGATTTCTATGAATACGAAAGCGACACGAAAGTGAGATGGGGAGGAGACCTATCGTGGTTCTTGGTGATAGCCGCCGCGGCCCTGAACGGTATAGGTGCAGTAACAGCTTTCATGATGCCAGGACCGGAAGAAACAGGTTATCGACAGATGGATCAGGGATATGGTGGAGAAGGGCAGCAGACACCACCGCCGCCACCGGGACAAGAACAGGGATACAATACAGATGTAGATGAAGATCAAGGCATGATAGAACCTTGAGTTTCGAAACCCATTTTACTCTTTTTCTTATTCGCTTGTATACAAGCGAAAGTTTATTAAACCATCTTTACGTAGTTCACAATTCGACACCGACAAAACGGGTATGTAACGGATGATACAGCGTGTAGAAGAAAGGAAGGAAAAGGAAGAAGTCCTCGACTTGATGGAACCTCTGATAGCGGAGTGGTTCGACGATAAATTCGATGCTCTTACGGAGCCGCAGGGCTATGCGATACCGCTCATACACGAGAGGAAGAACGTGTTAGTTTCATCGCCGACGGGTTCAGGTAAAACCCTTACCGCATTTCTATCGATAATCAACGAACTCTTCAAGCTGGATAAAAAGGATGAACTGGAGGACAAGATATACTGCGTTTATGTATCTCCACTTAAAGCACTGGCTAACGATATCCATAAGAACCTTGAAAAGCCGCTGGAGGAGATAAAAGCCCTCGCTAAAAAGAAAGGTGTAAAGGTACCGGAGATCACCACCGCTATCAGGTCCGGAGACACCCCCCAGAGCGAAAGGAGAAAGATGGTCAAGAGCCCTCCACACATACTGATAACCACGCCGGAAAGTCTTGCACTCGTTCTGTCATCACCGAAATTTAGAGAGAGTTTCAAGGATGTCCAGTACTTTATAAACGACGAGATACACGAGATATCCTCTTCCAAGAGGGGCGTTTACCTCTCGCTGAACGTTGAAAGATTACAGCAGCATATCAACGGTGACATGACCAGGGTGGGTCTTTCCGCAACTCAAGCTCCTATAGAAGAGATCGCGAAATTCTTGGGAGGTTACAAAGACGGAAAACCCAGAGACGTCAATATAATCGAAGTGGCCGGGGAGAAGATGATGGACCTCTCGGTGATATCGCCTGTAGATGATATGACCCTCCTGCCTTATGAGGTAGTAAATTCCAGGATGTACGATGAACTCAAAGAGATGGTCGACGACCACCGCACCACCTTGATATTCACCAACACCAGGAGCGGTGCAGAGAACGTCTCTTACAAACTGCAGGAGAGGGAGATAGACGATATCGCAGCACATCACGGCAGCCTGAGTAAAGAGACTAGGATCGAGGTGGAGGACTCCTTAAAAGACGGAGAGTTGGAAGCAGCAGTCTCCTCAACATCTTTGGAGTTGGGTATAGACGTTGGATATATCGACCTCGTTATACAGGTGGGTTCACCAAAATCAGTCGCCAAGGGACTCCAGAGGATCGGAAGAGCCGGTCACGCGGTGGGAAAAACGTCCAAGGGCCGGATGATAGTCTTCGAGAAAGATGACCTTATAGAATGCACCGTTCTAACAAAGCAGGCATACGACCACGAGATCGACAGAGTGAACATACCGGAAAACAACTTGGATGTTCTAGCTCAAGGCCTGGTCGGGATGAGCCTGGAGAAGCGCTGGCCAGTGGATGAAGCTTACAGGATGCTCCGCCGGTCTTACTGTTACAGGAACCTATCCGAAGAAGATTTTATGAGAACTTTAGATTACCTGGGGGGCGACCAGAAAAGGAAAGTCTATTCAAAATTATGGTACAATAAAGAGGAAGGGACCTTCGGTAAGAAGGGCGGCGTCCAGATGATCTATTATCTCAACGTTGGTACCATCCCATCGGATTCAAGCTACCGTGTTTATTCGGATAAAGGGGTACCCCTGGGAAAGCTGTCAGAAAAATTCGTTGAAAGACTAACAAAAGGCGACGTGTTCATACTGGGCAGCAGGTCTTACGAGTTCGTGCATACGCGGGGAACAAGGGTATTCGTTAAAGATGCGGTCGGCAAAAAGCCCACAGTTCCCAGCTGGACCGGCGAGATGCTGCCGAGGAGTTTCGATCTATCCATAGCCATAGGTGCGTTCAGAAGAAAGTTGAAAGATAAGATCGATGACGAAGATACCATCGAATGGCTCATGGAGAATTACCGTATAGATAAGGGGTCGGCACAAACGATAATCAGTTATTTCAAAGAGCAGCTGGGTTATGCGAAAGAACTACCCACCGATGAAACCTTACTCCTCGAGGGATTCGTGGACCAGAACGGGAGAAGCAACATAATCTTCCACGCGTGCTTCGGAAGGCGGGTCAACGACGCTCTCTCCAGGGCATATGCATACAGGATATCTAAGAGATATAACTGCAGTGCCAGGGTTTCCGTAACAGACGATAATTTCATGGTATCGACGAAGAAGGAGATACCTCTGGATGAGGTAGCAGGTCTTGTGGATTCCCAGAACATCGAGAAGATCTTGAGAAGAGCGGTCAGGAACACCGAGATGTTCAAACAGCGCTTCAGACACTGTGCAACCAGAGCATTGATGATATTGAGGAATTACAAGGGAAACGATATCTCCGTATCCAAGCAGAAGATACGATCCGGTAAGATACTGGAGACCCTCAGAGAGTACGAAGATCACCCCATCGTCAAAGAAGCGTATCACGAGATACTCTACCAGGTCTTGGATCTGAAGAACGCGGAGACAGTGCTTGAGCGGTTGGATAACGGCGATATGAAAACAAAGACCATCGATTATTCTGACACACCTTCACCCTTCGCACATAACGTCGTGATGATGGGTATCTCCGACGTGATCATGATGGAGGACAAGAGCGCGCTCTTGAGGCAGTTCCACCAGCGTGTGCTCGAAGAGGTGATACCGCCTGAGGAGATCGAGAAGTTCAAGTTCGAAAGGGAGGTTGTGGAGGATTATTATTTCCAGAAGAAACCACAGTTCAATTCCAAAGAAGAGATGTTGGACACCATCCGCACTTTACCACAGATACATGTGATGAAACAGAGAGGGCGCAACGTGTTCAATTATACCGAAGTCCCCTTCGAAGATGTATTGAAGTGGGGTAAAGAACTGCTCAACGAAGGTAAGATCCGATCTGTATGGGTCGGGGACGTATCCTACGTGGTCGCGGATGATATCGATCGATTTTTGCTTGCCCAGGACCAGGGGGAGCAGCCCCATGGAAGTAGTCCTGTTTTGAACTCCCTTGAAAGCGGACCCAAAACCAAGAAAGAGATCTACCGTGAAACTGATCTCAGGTTGAAAGATGTTAGCAATATAATGCGTGAACTCGAGAGGAAACGACTCGTCAATAGACGTGGTATAGACGAAGAAGGAGATTACGAATACGGGCTGCTGGAGAAGAAAGATATATCTATAGAAGCTGTCGAGGAGATACTTCTGGATTACCTTGAATACGAAGCCCCCAGGAGTCTGGAAGAGAT
>JBNJFO010000066.1:0-8278 GCA_051746905.1 Thermoplasmatota archaeon | reverse complement strand
ATATTGCAGTGCCGCTCCGAAACTATCATTATCTACAACCCTTACATCGACCTGGATACCGCTGTCCATCCTCACGCTGGTCTTCGTATCTCCCTGTACGAGTACCTCTTCTACATCTTTAAAGTCGATGAAGCGGTCCATTATCTTTTCGTGGTCTCCTGTAGTTAAAATATCTACATCACCCACTGTTTCTTTGTTCCTTCTAAGACTGCCGGCTTTCTCGATCCTATCGCATACACCCCGTAGGTGTTCTATCACCTCTTCAGCTACAGGGTCGATATCGTGTAAAAGATGTCTCCCAGAGGTCTTTTCGAGCATCTCGATACCGTTGATTATCTTCTCCTCTGTCTTTTCACCGAAACCTTCCAAGTCACGTATCTCCCCTGCTTCAGCCTTCTCTTTCAAAGATTCAAGGTCTATCACATCGATTTCCTCGTACAGTTTTTTGGCGCTCTTCGGCCCCACCCCGGGAACCTTCATCACGTCGACAAGACCCGCCGGCATCTCTTCCCGAAGCTCTTCTAGGTAGTCCAGATCACCCGTTTCTATTATCTCTTTGATCTTTCCCTCCATAGCTTTTCCCACACCCTCTATATCTCTCAGATCTTCATCATCGTAAAGCTCCTGGATATCTTCTTTCATGGATTCGATGTTCCTGGCACCCCTTCTGTATGCCCTTGGTTTGAACGAAACTCCCTGAAGTTCTAAAAGGTCGGCTATCTCGTAAAATATATCGGCGATCTTCTTGTTGAGCATGGTAATTAATGATAAAAAATAGTCCTATAAACCTTTTCATAAAGTAAATGTCATCTATACCCCGATGATATAGTCTCCGTTCTCCATCACCTTTTCATCATCGAACCATATATCACAATCGGGGATCAGTAGATCTGCAGCTTCGGGGCACGTCCAGTCTGCGAAAGTAAGATTTGGGTTAGGATTTCCCGCCGTTATATGTGCATTGGGCGACTTCCTATCTGACACAATATTTCCTATCAGCTCCTCGATAAATATGTTGGTCCCAAATCCTATCTGACCTATCCATCTGGAGCATCTATGCCTGTTGATATATTCTTCGAACTCTGTTTTCAATTCATGGTTATCTGATCCTACATCGACGATAGTGGGTCTGTCTTTTTGTTCTATCTCAACGGTCAATGGCTGTTTCTGGATAGTTGATAAACCGAACTCCTCGGTGAAATAATCACCTATCGTGCCATCTATCACAGCAGTCCCTTCTATCTCTGCTGGAGTTGTGTAAACTTCTCCGTCCGGCAGGTTCAACCATTCTCCAGCTTCTCGGACCTTCTTACTGCATATCCCTGTAGAAGATACCCATCGATATTTACCGACCCTTGCCTTGAGATCAGTGCCATTATCAGATCTGATCCTTATCTCTTCAGTATCCTTAACAATATCATAGATCTTATCTGTAAATTCAGCTACTTTGTCGTAATCTACGTCGATGGCTTTACTCATTATCTCTTCGGTCAATCCGATCATATGTGCATGCCTTCCTCCCATGACGCCGGCATTTATTATCGGTCTCCTGACGGGCTCCAATTCACCTTTTATCGACCTGGCGGCGAAGAATGTAGCGGTGGCTTCCTGTGCCTCTTTCTCGATCCTTTTCGGCAGCTCGCTTAGAGGTCTCTTTCCATATATATCTAGATTGAAAAATCTTACATTTCTAGTTCTATTTAGTGCTGCTTTTCTTATGCTCTTACCTACACTCATGGTGTCATTATCCGTAATTATAACGACCTTCTCATCAGACCTTACATTCATACAGGTATTGACCGCTACTTTAGCTCCTTTATCAACTGACATCGTATCACAAAATGACTGAATCATACGATATCGAACGCATATATAAAATCAAGGCTGAGATAGCAATATAAAATATCAGACCTATGCTTTATTCTTTGATCATGCCTGTGCCTTCACAGCGGGTACATGTACCACTTCCGTTGCAGTCACCGCAATTTCCATTTCCGTCACAGACTTGGCAGTCCCCGGTGCCATCACATTCTAAACAGGTCCCGAATTCATTGCAGTCTTGACAGATACCAGTTCCACCACATGTTTCGCATTTTTTGAACCACCCCGATTTACCAGAACCTTCACAATCGGGGCACTCGGCCGTTCCCCCGCAGGTAGAACAAGAACCGCTTCCGCTGCATTCTACGCAATCGCCTGAACCATCGCATTCATAGCAGTTTCCAGTACCATCACAGGTCGGGCAGTCACCGCTGCCCCCACAGTCTGGACATTCTTTCAGAATCGGTATATCATCTTCGTATTCGTCCAACTCTTTGTCAACGGCTCCCTTTACAAGATATTCTCGTGAATCCTTCAAACAATCGATGGCTTTCTGCTTCTGTCCCATGTTCCAGTACTTGTCAGCCTTTCCAAGCCATGCCTCTTTTCGACTATCATCCAACTCGATTATCTTATCGAATTCCGATGGCAGCGATTGGGCTCTGGCTTTTTCAAGGAGTGATCCTATCTTTTTATCTCTCCTATCATTCAACCCAGTCTTCTCCTCCACCACATCATAGAACTTCTTCGCCTTTTCTATATTTCCGATATCTACCAGAGTATCAGCATAGTCTGCTAGTAACTCTTCGTTCTCCGTCTCCTTGATCGCTTCTTCCAAGGCATCCAGAGCCCTCTCGTCCATCCCTCTCTTTTTAAGCGCTCGATACCTGTATTCGTGGACTTTGCCTTTCTTACTACAGTAATTCAAAGCTTCATCATATTCCCCAAGAGCTCCCTTGTAATCACCCTGCTTGTAAAGTGCATTGCCAAGAGCTACGAGACTCTCGCAGTTCTTTTTGAGTTTGAGTGCTTTCTTTGCCCACTCTTCCGCTTCATAAGGGTCATCTTCAGCCAGAGCTACGATAGAGAATTCTATGTAATACCTAGGTTCTTCTAATTTTAAGTTGTAAGAACTATCGAATTTCTTAACCTCTTCCATGATCTCCTTGATCTCCTCTGGGATCTGTTCCTCTACCTGTTCTAATTCAAGTTTCATATCGAAATCTTCGAAGAGTTCCGCAACTCGTTCTTGGAGGTCGCTCGTCATGTTATTGACCATCGTAAAGAACCATGTAAAATAAAAATTGCGCTTGTAGATATGGATTCTCGTGATGATGTGGAAAATGTGAACATGCGAATAGATGAGATAAATACGGGAAAATATTTAAAAGGACAATACTTTTCTTCCGCAGGATGTGGGTCAAATGGTTCGGTTTTTTATTGGCAATGGTCGTGGTCGTGGCAGGTGCCAAATATCATCTGACTATAGCACTTCTTGCTAGCAGCCTGATCTTAGGAATTTTTACACTCACACCTGTAGAGATAATATACCAGTTTTATCTGACGCTCACCACTCCTAACACTTTATTGTTGATCCTCGCTCTGGGTATGATACCTATGATAGGTGGTATCCTCCAAGAGAGCGGAAAACTGAAAGATATCATCAACAATCTACGAATAGGGAAACGTCCTTTTTTGGGAGCCACCCCTGCGTTCATAGGTTTGTTGCCGATTCCTGGAGGTGCTCTCTTCTCTGCCCCCCTTATCGACAAAGCAGGCGAAGGACTGGCCGGTCATATCAAAGCCGGTATCAACGTATGGTTCAGACATATAATCTACTTTATCTACCCTATATCTTATGCCATGATAGTCGCGGCGGATGCGGCGGAATTGTCCATCTTTCGCATCCTACTATTCCAAACACCTTTTTTCCTTTTCACGATAATTCTAGGGTATTTCTTCCTGTTGAGAAAAGACAAGGGCGAGATGGAGTATAATTCAAAGTTCGACCTTCATGCTCTGCTGCCTCCTATGGGTGTACTTTTGGCGGCACCTGTAGTCTGGGGTGTTTTGAGTTATGGTATCGTGATCCAAGAACACCTAGAGAATATCTTCGTCGTGATCGCTGTAGGCGTGAGTTTGATCTTAGCTATACTTTTGATAAAGGGCTCTAGAAAAACCATCATAAAACAAGCTGCATACGAGATGAAACCTTGGAATTTCATGATATTGATATTCAGTCTTTATTTCTTTATCAATATTTTTCATTCTTCAGGTATCGATGTTATGATCGAGGAATTAGCCGTGCCAGGTGTTGTACTTTTGGTCGGCTTCGGATTCCTGCTGGGTTTCGGCACTGGAAGGATAATGGTGCCCACTTCCATTTTAGCACCTATATACATAGCGACAGCAGGCTCTTTTTCTCTCTGGGCATTTCAAGCCATGTATGTTGCCGTGTTCGCAGGTTATATCGTAACACCGGTGCATCCCTGCATCAGCATATCTTTAGAATATTTCAAAGGCGATCTGAACAAGTTCTTGAAACTGATGGTACCGATGTTGGCGATATCCGTAGCTACTGCTACAGTTCTATTCCTACTGTTCGGTTAAACAAAAGAGGAAGTTGATGTGTGGGGGCTGAGGTTTTCTCTGTACCAATTGATTTCCTTTAAAAAAAAATTGCCTACCCACCCACGGCTGAATCTAACAGGAAAACAAACTCATCTGTGGTGTCATCTAGAAATCCGGAAGAATTTTTAGTGATGGCTGAAATCTGATTCCAGCAACACAGAGGAATTTATTAGAAAATTCCTCGAAGGCTGTGGTATTTGACCCACCTATCCTCATTGTACTCGGGAAAATTTCCATTTTCCAGGTATCGATGAAATCTTAGAGGGATTCCAGTAGATAACTAGGATAAAGTGACAAAATTCTGTATACTGTCGGTCGATTATAATAAAAATTACAATGATTTTCGATGAGTTTTTACATTATTTTTACAAACTAATGTGTCACTCTCCAAAGAACATCTCTATCATCCGAGTTATAAACCCAGTAACCTTTCCCAGGGATCATCGTATATGTGGATAGGTCGGAGATATACCTGACGTTGTATTCTTCTTGCGGATCGAAAACTCCTATCTTTGTGATCTGGGATGGTAAGGTTATATCTGCTTGCTGTTCCTGAATAGATGGATATCCGACCATATTCCAACCTGGTTTCAATGTCATCGTTGTATGTGTGATATTGTAAGAGCCTATCCTTAAAGTTGCATTTTGTATCATGTGGATCCATATGCCCATCTCTCTTTCCCATTTATGCAGATTGTTGAAGTGAGTGGGTCTATTGGGGGAATAAGTCCTCCACATACCAGACCCCGCTTCGTAGTACATAACTTTGTCATAACATCCAGATATATTGTAAGGTCCTGTTTCGAGGATATAGGATAAATCTGTGTTTCTTGGAGCCACATCTATCGATATGAAATTCCAGCCCTCACTAGCTGTGTAATCAGTGCCATTCGCCTGTCCTTCTGAATAAAGGTCGATATCATTGAATATCTCTTCTAGTTGCTTGAATTTGTATATGTAAGGTGCGGTTCTGAGATAAACCGACCCATCTCCACCTATAGAAGGAGAACCTCCTCCATAACCATAGCCATAATAAGACCATTTTACTTCACCCCCAGGATAAAAAGCGTAGATGAAAGTATCTTCCTTACTATCATTCTTATACGGTACGCTCAGATATACGGTTCCCTCACTTCCAATAGCTGGTTTTGTATGCAAAGAGGAAGAGGTTTGGAACTTCCATCTCAAATTTCCGAACCTATTGATCGAGTAAAGAGCTCCATCTGGTGATGTGATGTAAAGTTCATCGTATATCCCCACAGATGGAGAGGAATCAAGAAGATGATCCGGTTTTTCCAGGGAGCCGTTACCTACCTTGTATCTCCAATTAAAGGTCCCGTTATCATATATCGAATACAAGTGACCGTCCAAAGAACTGACGTAGATATTCCCGTGACCATCTATCACGGGTGGGGATTCTATTATAAACTCACTAGAATGATTATAAGCCCACTTCATAGTTCCGTCAGGATCGAATGCATATAGCATATCAGCACCAAAATATATGGTCCCGTCGTTACCTATTGCTGGTGATGACCTTCCATTCCAGATATCGTTCTTCATGTAATCTCCAGGGATGTTGAACTCATATTTCCATCTGAGTGAACCTTTCTCATCTATAGAATAAAGATTTTCATCCTTAGAAAGTGCATATACAGTTCCATCGCTCGATATCGTTGGCGAACTGGTGATATTGCCTCCTGTAGTGTATACCCACCTTTCTGTCCCGTTAGGATTGAGTGAATAAAGACCATGGTCCATACAACCGAAATATATCGGCCCATCAGGACCAAAAGCCGGTGATGAAGAAATAGTCTGGTTCTCTTTACTGTCATAGAACTTATCACCAGTAAATGAATCGTAGTCAAGCCACCAAAGAGTATGATCGAATGTGGAATATATCTGCTTATCTGGACCTCCTAAAATTGGTGAACTATGTGGGTCCGTTTCTATAGGTATCGGAGCCCATCTCATGTGAACATTCGAGTCTGATATCATGGTTGTGTTGTATACACTCCTGCTAGTGTGCCTATTGTTCCCTCCTGTGCCGTACCAGCTAGCAGTGCAGAAAGACCACGTATGATTTCCCTTCTGAGATAGACCGTCAACATCTTCTGCACCCCTAGTCGTCAATATGTAATTCTGGTCAGGATATATTCGAGGACAGTTCCATACACAAGTATCGTTTTGATTGTTTACCGTTGTCCAGTGAGAAAACATTGGAGATCCTGAATGATTTCCACCCCTAAGATCGAGATAGGGGATAACAAATGGGTCCATACTGCGATCGTATGTGACCGTTATTCGACTTGTATCTAACCTCACACTTGGGTCATCATTTGGCGAACTGATGATAACTTTTGGTCCAGAGGGTACGATCTTGTAAAGATGATCATTATCTGTGCCTACCAATACCTCATCTTGACCAGAGATCACGGGGGATGTCTTGATAACCGAACCCAGATCTATCTTCCATCTTCTTGTCCAGTTCTTATCTATAGAATGAACATTTCCATCTCCCGTCGGTATGATGATATCTCCGTTCCCGCTTATACACGGAGAACTCATCACTTCACCTCCCAGATCGTAAGGTACATGGTTCAAATTACCAGATCTAGAGAATGAATAAAGAGTACCATCCTTGGAACATGCTATTATATCTCCGTATTTACTTATCGATGGTGTGGAAACTGCCCCATCTCCCGAACCTATGTATCTTCTCCACTCTAACGAGCCATCTGGATTTAGATGATAGAGGTAGTTATCATTCGATACGAATATTACTCCTCCTAGGTCCGTCAATACCGGAGATGAATGTATTGGGTTACCAGTATCGTAAGACCAACGTAAACTCCCATCTTCATTAAAAGAATACATCTTACCATCATATGACGCGATATAAACGTGACCATATGGTGGCCATACCGCGGGAGAAGAATAGATCGCATCACCTGTATTATAGGACCAGTTTAATGTCATATCATCATTCAAACAGTATACCTTTCCGTCGTATGATCCGAATGTGATCTTACCATCGGCTGATAAAATGGGTGAGGAGTATATCGGGCCATCAGTATCGAAGACTTTGATTGAACCGTTGAATATCTCAACTAATACTCCCTCATAGGTTCCGACATAGATCTTACCCAAGTCGGATATTACTGGTGACGAAGTGACCGGTGAGCCAAGGTTCTTTTTCCAGATCAGATGTCCTTCGCCATTCAAGGCATACACAAAACCGTCGTGGGAACCAAAATAAATATTTCCATCCTTATCCACAGCCGGTGTGGATTTTACATCCCCTCCAGTTTCATAGGACCAAAACTCTTCAACAGTATACATATTATCTGTGCCTACATCAGTTCTACCGGTATTCTTAGTATCATGTCTAAAACTAGGCCAGATATGATCTGAACTGTTCAGTGTGAAAAATGACCACTCATAAGAATTACCGATATTACCGCCTTCATCTTTATAATCGCTGAGCTCCAACGTTATTTTCTCTCCTGGTAACCATTCATTATGGGTCCACAAAGCTGTATCCTCGGATTGATATGTATCCTCCCACCCTTTGAAAGTCCAACCGCCTGTATCAGTTCCATTTATTTGAGTTATAATCGGTGTATGAGAATCGTCCATATCTTCATCGAAAACAACTCTAACTTCTATTAGATCTTCAAAGAACCTGTAAGAATCTCTTTCAGGGAAAACAGTTTCCACAGATGGTTTAGAGATATCTAATGGATTCACGTTGAATTCCCATTGATATGGTAAGTAACTATTACCTATTTGGTCTTTATACCCTCTTATCTCTAAGGTTATCGGA
>JBNJFO010000065.1:0-8333 GCA_051746905.1 Thermoplasmatota archaeon | reverse complement strand
ATCACTGGTCTCGGTACGCTGTTCATAGTTTGGATGGGTGAGATGGTCGATCTTCCGACGGATAGAGATGGAGGAAAACACGGGTTAGTGGCTAGGATGGGTTTTAAAAAGTCTAGATATGGTCTTATCGGGATCCACACCCTCGCGATAATAAACGTGATACTCGTGATGACCATATTTTTGAATCCTGGTTGGCCTTTATTGATAGCCGTGATACCTCATATAGTGCTGATCTCGGTCCTATGGTTTAAATTAAATGGGATCGAGAGCTATGGTGAAAAGATCAAACCGATATCCAGATTGAATTTTAAGATGTATGCAATCTTTTCACTGCTTCTGCTTACGGGGTATGCTGCTGACGTCATACTAAAATTCTTTTTCTGATTCAAAGCCTCAGAAGTGCACCCTTTTCTAGAATATATTTTATCACAGGAGCCACGGGTCCAGGTATCCCTATACGAGGTAGAGATATCAACCCATTGATATCGCCTAGACCGATAACGAGGGGGATCTTAAAATGACTGTATTTTTTCAATGGCTTCTCCTTTTCCATCCTTATTATATTATCAGATATTATCCTTGAGTGCGCATCTGCATTATGTCCTGTTTTCTCCTCGTTTATGGCTGTTATATCTCCCCCCACGAAGATGTTGGGGTAGCCCCTCAACTGTAGATATTCGTTCACCCTGAGAGAACCGTTTTCAGCGAAAATGGATCGGTCGAAACCCTCAAATATACTTTTATCGTATCCTAGACCAGTGCTCCAGATACAAACATCTGCATCGATGGTTCTTCCATCTTCTGTTTTGAAACCCCGGTCCTTTCGACCCACCACTTTTCTACCAAATATCACTTCGACCCCTTTCCCCCGGAGGAATTTTTCTGCAAACCATGAAGCCGTTCTCGATTCCCGTTCGAGCAACCTATCATGAGAATGTACTAATGTGATCTTCTTCTCGGTCTTGGTAGCGAGTTCAGCAGCAGTTTCTACGCCTATCAACCCCCCTCCAACTATCAAGATATTTTTGGATACTTCCACGTGTTCAGATAACCTTTTGACTTCTTCTACTGACCTTATAGTGAATACATCTCTTTCATCATCTAGATCTATCGGGTAATCCGCTCCCAGACAAATCACCAGTATGTCGTAGCCGATCCTATTTTTTGCCGTAGAAACGTTCTCAGGAGATATTTTTTCTATATTTTCAGTTATGATATCCGTATTTTCGAGGAACTCAGAATAGAGATTTGTGATATTCTTCTGATAGCTCGGGTCATTTATCAATTTAGGCAATGATGGATAATAGGTGAAATGATCTTTCTTATCCACTAGCACGGTATCAATATCTGTGACCTGGTCAAATCTCTTGGCGACCATCGATCCACAAAATCCACCGCCTAGTACTACGACTTTCATGGTATTTATAACGATTTGAGATGATAAATAATTAATGTGTCTTGAAATAAACCATATCAACTGTATAAGTGTGCCATATCATCAGGGAGTTTCATGAACTCTCTCAAAAGTGTAGTGGCGTAGGTCCCCTTGAAGAGGTAAAAAGATAATATCACACTAGATCCCTTCACCTCATAACCAAAATCATTTATGGGTGCGAAAAGCGCTCTTCTAGTCCCGCTGGAAGAAAGATTCCTCAGCTCTGGTATAACGAAATCCTCTCTCATGAGTCCTTCCTCTTCCATGACCTCTCTTTCTATCTCTCCCTGTCTACCTTCGGAAAAATCGCTGTTATGGCCAACCAACGGTGCACTCACGTAGGCTTTGCCTTGTTTTACCATATCTGATGCTTTCTTCAGGTTCCTCTCTTTCACTTCAACAGGAGTGTCTCTGTTGGGCAAGCCGTCACGATTTGCTGGAAGCAGTATATCTCCAACGATGGCATCGTTCAAGGGAAGTCCCTCTTTCAACCTTTTGCTCAACATCCTGTTGAAAAGGTACGATTGGTAAGCATGGACGAACATCTTCTGGAGGTTGTGCGGTAATCTTCTCAGAGCCCTTACATAATCACCCGGTTTTTCCACTAAAGATTTGATCATGCTGCGCTCGAAGGTCAATATGTTCGGGTAAATATCCAAAGCTTTTTCGTAATCCCAGGTTTCTTCTATGAATTTTCGTGCTTCGTAACTCTCGTCCCCTTCTTTCTCATATGGGTCTCCGATGTACGATCTGACAGATCCTTCGATATCTCCTCTCACTATCTTCCTACCGATCTCGTGGGTGACCGGCCTGATGGTGCCGAATCTCTGAACCCCGAACCAGTTAGGAAAACCTTTTGCCTCTGTTAGCTCTCGACTGGTCTCTGCAACGATCTCTTCCAGATCATCTTCTTTATCTATCTCCCTTATAGTGATATCGAAATGATTACCGTGATGCATCCCTAGATACAGTGGACGGTGAGAACTTTTCATGTCGGTTATCTCTACATCCCGTAGATCGATCCTCTGGACTTCTTCAGGATCTGTGTAAAATGACATATACTGCTCGGTTATAGCTCTTTTATCTTTGGTCCCTGAGAAAGCGATATCGTCTCTGCCTATACCCAGCTCTAAAGCCATCTTCTTGATCAACCGGTTGGTCTCCCAATTCCTGGTCCATACCTTCGCTATGGTATATTCACCGTCTCTAAGATCGTCGAACTTGATCTCTTCTCGGACTCTAAAATCTTCAGGGTATTTCTTTAGCCTACCACCTACGCCAGGTGTATCAGTGTAGAACAGCTCCATGCCCACCTTCTTTTCCATCTATCTTTCACCAACCAGATCTTAGATAATAAATGGATCCTGAAGAGACCGACCCCCCATAATCCATCAGTCTATCCTTCATCTTCCTCAAAAAGCTTCTGGAATATCTCCGAGAACTGATTTTTTATGTCTGAAGCGGTATCGGTCAGTATCTCTTTTGGGTCCTCACCTTCCTTAGCTTCCAGAGAGAGTACGGGGAAATCCAGTTCTTGATGTTCTACTGAATAGTTCACATCTAAGACCCTGTCATCCTGAAGTAAACCTTCAACTATAGGATACATAACACTGTCATCTGGATCGAAGATTTTTACCTGTAGACTGTTTTTGCTCTTTTCTAATACTTTGAATTCCATAGTACCGTTCCTCAAGTTAAGCTTTGATTACTTAAAGGTATTGGTCGATATATAGTGGAAGACATAACTCATGACAAATTCGTTATGGCGAATGGAACTCGTTACACTCGTTCCTTCCATCCTCGACCAAAGGTCTACGGATGTCCTCCACAACTAGTCAAAGACGCAAATAAATTTAACAAGAGTTACGTCTTTGACTATATATCAGTAAATATCATTTCAAATACTTTTCTACCATCTTTATAGCGCATACATCGCCACACATCGAACACGCTTCTTCGTCGGAGGGGTTCTTCTCCTTCCTGAACCTTTTAGCTTTTTCTGGATCTACCACGTGGTCGAACATATGGTCCCAGTCTAAGCTTTTTCTTGCCTTAGATATCTCGCTGTCTATGTCGGTATCTATCCCTCTCGCTACGTCGGCTGCGTGTGCCGCTATCTTAGAAGCTATAGTCCCCTCTCTCACGTCATCTACATCGGGGAGACCCAGATGTTCAGCCGGTGTCACATAACAAAGGAAATCCGCACCCTTGTAAGCTGCCAGTGCGCCACCTATAGCTCCGGATATATGGTCGTAACCAGGGGCGTAATCTGTCACCAGTGGCCCCAGAACGTAAAAGGGAGCACCATCGCAGAGTTCTTTTTCCATCTTGACATTCGCTGTGATCTGATCCAGCGGAACGTGTCCCGGCCCCTCGACCATCGCCTGTACTTTTTCCTCTCTAGCTTTCTTCACCAGCTCACCCAAAGTTATCAGCTCTTGGATCTGCGGCCTGTCAGTAGCATCAGCGATAGATCCGGGTCTGAAACCGTCTCCCAGGCTCAAAGTAAGGTCGTATTCCCTGGCGATCTCTAATAGGTAATCGAATTCAGAGTAAAGTGGATTCTCCTCTTCATTGTAGAGTATCCATGCAGTGAGAAAAGATCCTCCTCTGCTCACAACATCTGTTACCCTGCCAGATTCCTTCAGACTATCGACCGCCTTCTTGGTCACTCCGCAGTGTACAGTTACGAAATCGACCCCGTCTTCTGCATGCTGACGGATGCTGTTGAATATATCGTCGGAAGTCATATCGACCACCGCGCTATCTCTAGCTTTGGTCAACCCACACTGGTATATGGGTACGGTACCCACGGGTAGATCGGTCATATCTATGACCCTTTTTCTTATCTCGTCGATGTCACCACCGGTACTGAGGTCCATGACCGTATCAGCACCGTATTTCTCAGCTACACTCACCTTCTCGAGTTCCTGATCGATATCCTGCCTGTCTTTCGATGTTCCTAGATTAACGTTGACCTTGATCTTCAGATTCTTGCCGATCGGAGTAGGTGCTGGATCATGTATCTTATTTCGCGGCATAACCACTTTTCCGTGCGCGATGAGTTTGGTAAGTTTCTCAGCAGATACGGGCTCTTTTTCCGCCCCCCGTTTCACGTATTCAGGGATACCTTTTTCGCAACTTTCTATGAGGGTCATCGATAATCCATGATATGTACATATTTAAAACGTTTTGGATGGGGTTTGATTTGTATATAATGTAAAAAACTAAATAGATAGCGGATTATTTTGTTCGGCGACGAGGTGTACACATTGTCTGAAGAATCTCAAGTAATATGTCCCGTTTGTGACTCGGAGATACCCGCGGAATCGGAGAAATGCCCAGTGTGCGGAGTGGATCTAGATCTTTTCGATGTAGACGAGATCGAAAAAGTAGAAGCTTCTGAAACATCGGAAGGATCGGTAGAGGGAGTTATGCAGATGGTCGAGGAGGACCTAGAAGAGGACGAGATGCTGGAAGAGATAAAGAGACTGGGTGTAGAGGGAACTCAAGATATGGAAGAAACCAGTGTGGAAGAAGTTGAAGAAGAAATCATGGAGGAAGAAGCTGTCACTTTTGAATGCCCCGTATGTGGAGCTGAAGTTGATGAAGATGCTACTGAATGCCCGGGTTGTGGGGCTGTATTCGAAGAAGAAGGGGAGGAAGTAGAAGAAGAGATGGAGATGGAAGAAGAGGTTGAAGAGGTAGAGGAAGAGGTTGAAGAGGTCGAGGAAGAGGAGATTATCGAAGAGGTAGAAGAAAGGAGCGACGAAGAGATAAAGAAGGAATTGTTCTCCGAAGTGGAAGTTATCAAAGGTCTTCTAAAGAAAGCCAGTAAGACCTCTCTGGATATCAGCAGTTACCGTCAGGAACTCAAGAACCTCGTCGCTACGGCCAAGGAAGGTGATTTTTCAAAAGGCCTCGATATGTCCAAAGAGTTGAAGGAGGACGGCAGAGCCATCGTTAAGATAGACACCGCCATGAAAAAGATCGAGAAGAAGGCAGAAGAACTACCTGAAGATAGAGCGGAAGAATTCAAGCAGGAGCTCGAAGAGATCCTTTCCATGTCCAAAGAAGGTGATTATCAGGAAGGTCTCGAAACTTCTAAAGATATCTGGAAACGGTTAAAAGATGCCATCGAAGGAGCTGAAAAAGAGGAAGAGGTCGAGGAAGCCGAGGAAGAGATCGAAGAAAAAGAAGAGGGTAAAGAAGAACTGGAAGAACTGGTTCAGGAAGCGCGGGGCAAACTTTCCGCACTCAGAGATACGAAGATCAATATAGATGATATCAAGAGGCTTTTGAAGGAAGCCAATCAAGCTAAGAAACAGGAGAACTATTCCAAAGGTATAGAGAACATAGACGAGATGTTGAAACTCAGTGAAGAAGTATTCAAGGTCTCAGAATTGATCGAAGAAGGCAAATCCAAGGTCAAAGAATTGAAAAATTTGGGTATCGACTATAAGGGATATTTGGACGATATGAAAGAAGCCAAGGGATCGGCTAACGGTGGGGACTACGAAGAAGCTGTAGAGAGATTAGAGACCAGTTTAGAAGAGATGGATCAGGACATAGCTGCTAAAGAGGACGAGCTAGAGGGGAAGAAAGAAGAACAGAAGGCGCTAGAAGATGAACTCAAGAACAAACTGGGCCAGGCAAAAGAAAGGCTGCCGGAAGTCAAGAAAACCAAGATAGATATCACCCCTATCAGACAGAAGATAAAGAAGGTCATGTCCCAGAAGAAATCCGGTGAGTTCGAGGACGCTATAGAGAATATAGACCAGGTTTTGGAAGATTATGACAAGACTTTGAGGATATCCGAACTCATAGAAGAGAGTAAAGAAGGGATAAAGGAACTGAGAGATCTAGATACAGATTTTAAGACGTTCTTGGAAGATGTGAAAGGGGCCAAGAAAGTTGCCGACGAGGGTGGATACGAGACTGCCATAGGACAAATAGAGGACATCCTCGATGAGATCGATGAAGAGATAAGAGAGGCCGAGAGGAAGGCAGAAGAAGAGGGATTGAAAGAGGAGAAACTCAGTGAACTCGATGAGGATATAAAATCCGCTGAAGATAGATATCAAGTATTGGTAGATGCCAAACTGAAGGTCCCTTCGATAAAAGAGGATATAGAGTCGGCTAAGGATCATCGGGAAGAGAGCAGGTATGAAGAAGGCCGACAGAGTTTGGAGAAAGCAGAAGTATCTTTAGATGAAGCTGATGAGATACTGGAACTCATAGAAGAAGGGAAGAGCGATATAAAGGGATTAAAAGAGATAGATGTAAAGATCCCCCCTTACGTGAAGAAGTTGAAAGAGGGTAAAAAGAAAGCCATGGAAGGCGGATATTCTGAAGCTAAGGAAATATTGACTACCGCCATCGATGAGATGGAACATGTTATGGAAGAGAGCAAACTCATGGAGGAGCTCGAAGAAGCAGATATCGAAGAATCTCCTGCTGAGGACATCGAAGAAGTAGTGGGTAAGTTGGAGGAAGTCGAAGTAGTAGAATCCGAAGTAGAGGAGCTCGAAGTAGAAGGACCTGAAACAGGAAAAGTCGAAGAAGAAACCATGGCAGAAGTAGAGGTGACCGAAGAAGAGGTCACCGTGGAAGATATCGAGAACAAAGTTAAAGAGATCAAATCCCTTCTCCTGATCGCCAAAGACCATGATATCGTTTTAGAGGATGGAAAAGATGTCGTCGATCAAGCCCTGAAAAGCACTGAGAAACAGGATTTCGAAAGCACTCTGGAATCTCTGGAACAGGGAAGGGTCAAAGTGGAGACCTCTTTACGTGATAAGATAGACGAGAAGATGGTCAATATCGAACTCTTATCCAGCGAATCAGAAGAGTCAGATAATATCGATGAACTTATAGATAGCGCGAGGGCGGAGCTGACCAACGATAATTTCGAGGACGCTTTGGAACTGCTGGCCGATGCAAAAGAGCTAGTTGAAAGAGGAGAAGAACCAGTAGCCAAAGCCGAAGATAAACTGGCAGATGTGGAGAGCTTGATCTTCGATGCGGAGATAATCGGGGTGAACACGTCTGAAGGTAACGAGCTATTGAACAAGGCAAAGGAAGAACTGGATGTGGGTGATTGGGAGAAAGCTGAAGAGTATGCTGAAGAGGCGAAAGAAAAGGTTCTTGAGAGGGTACCGGAAACATTGAAATCCGAGATCAAGGAAGCCCAAACCGAGCTTAAAAAAGCCAAGATATCGGGCATAGACGTATCAGAACCTATAAAACTACTGAAAAGAGCTTCCTATGCCCAAGAAGAAGGAGATATGGAGAAGTGCCTCAGGACGATGAAAAGATACAGGGAGATAATGAAGAAATTGTGGGACGAAGAGTGGTAGGGTTTTTTAAAGCATCGAAAATATCATATAATGTGTGATTTAAGATAGTATCAGATGGTACTAGAAAACACTGAGCGCGATTTTGAAATGATAGTTTTCGACATGGACGGAGTTTTAGTGGACGTTAGAAGTTCATGGGTATGGATCCACGATCACTTTGGTGTTGATAACGACGATTCATTGGAAGCGTATCTGAGGGACGAGATAGATGATCTGGAATTCATACGTAGAGACATCGCTCTATGGAAGGGATGTAAGGAAGACCTGGATAAAGAGGACATACTCAAGATATTGTATGAAGCACCGGTCATGCCCGGTTTCCACGAGTGTTTATCTACATTGAGAGAGGACGGGTGCAGGACAGCGATAATAAGCGGCGGGTTAAAACCCCTGGCTGAGCGGATAGGCACCGGTCTCTTCGACCACATCTACGCCAACGACATCCTCGACGATGGAAACGGTCTTACCGGCGAGGGTTTCTTGGAAGTGGAATTGAATAACAAGGGCGATGTTTTCGAAAGATTGCTTGAAAAAGAAAG
>JBNJFO010000064.1:0-8342 GCA_051746905.1 Thermoplasmatota archaeon | reverse complement strand
CTACCTGGACACTACTATGTCGAGGATGTACTTCCGGAAGGTTGGTACAGCACCACAGGAGATCTCAAGATGGTCACCGTTAGATGCTGCTGTGTATGGGTAGAATTCGGTAACTACTACGAAGAGGATAACTCTGTAGAAGAAGTGGATAACGAGTTCATCATGACAGATAGCTTTACGGTGAAATTCGACTGAACTAGAGACACAAAACCCCTTTTCCTTTTTTTATTTATCAAAATAGCATTTGGTGTTGATTTGTTAAACTACCAATAATATTTTATAGCATTTAATTGTTAGATTAATATTATATATACCCTATATGCTAAACAAGGGTAAACTATTTATAGCCTCATGCTCGAATGTACATTTGTGCAAAGAAATAGATCGGCTTTGGTTGCTGGGAAATTACTGATTATTATCACGTTAGCTTTTCTTATAATTTCCTCAAGTTTTTCACTGGGGGCTATAGGAGACAACGAACAGAAAAATACAAAAACCGTTAGAGATGAAGATCGTTCAAACAGTTCATATTCATTAGTTTACAAAGCTTCTTTAGAGATAGAGGACATAAACAAGTTAAAGGAAGAATATCTGATATCTGAAGAATATCCCTCATATTACTTAGTCAATATTGATAGAAAGACTAGGAGCGATCTGGAAGAGGATGGTATCGTTATAGAGGATTTCAAAAATCATATCAATTTGCCTTCTGGTGAAAAAAGAACAGACCGTATGAATTCTTTTAATGATATTCGCCTAGATGATGGTGGGTTCTATATAATAAAATTCGTAGGTCCTTTGAAAAATGAATGGAAAGATGAGCTAGGATCGACAGGTATCGACATCTACGAAAGGCTAGGTGAGAGATCTTTCTTGTGTAAAGGTAGATCAGACCTTATAAAAGAAATAGAGAGTGAAAAGTACATCATAGACATATTACCTTATCGAGGAGAATACAAGATAAGCAGCTATTTGTACGAAAATGTCCTGTCAGAGGAAGAAGAGATTGAAGATAGACCTATAGAACTTAAGGTGAGAGTGGATAAAGAACTAGGGGCTATGAGGTTATCGAGTTCGCTGATGAAACTCCGTGGAAGGCTCCTGTCTTACAGCGATACGAGTTTCAGTTACAGACATATAAAGGTAAAATTACCAATATCTAAGATAGAAGAACTAGCTGAAAGATCATTTGTGATAAGTATCTCTGAAACTAGTGAATACACGTTGATGAATCACGATTCTTCTTGGGTAACTCAATCCTATGACCTAGGAGATAATAACAGGACGGTTTGGGAAAGAGGTATCTACGGTCAAGACCAGATAGTAGGTATAGCCGATACGGGCCTGGATTACGACCATGCGGCATTCAGGGACCGCGAGTATGATGCAGGGACACCGGGACCATCGCATAGAAAAGTAGTTTCCTACACATCTTACGCTAACAGCAACGATACTGATTATTCGGGGCATGGAACACATGTCTCCGGCAGTGTGGCGGGTGATCGTGGGGTTTACGGGGTACCGGACAGCTACGACGGTATGGCACCGGCGGCTAAGATCGCATTCTTTGATATCGGTGGGTCCGGCGACAGCTTGATCGTTCCGGACGACTTGAAAGTTATATTTCAAGATCAATACGACAACGGAGCGAGAGTTTTCTCGAACTCATGGGGTGGAAGCAGCAGTGATTATACCACTGACTCTGAAGCCGTCGATCAGTTCATGTGGGAGCACAATGATGCTCTTATCTTGTTCGCATCGGGGAACAGCGGACCGGAATCTAACACGGTGGCGAACCCGGCCAGTGCCAAAAATATCGTTTCTGTTGGTAACGCCATCAACGGTGAATCTGAAGATATGGCAGCATCTTCTAGCAACGGCCCAACAGACCACGGAAGATTGAAACCGACTGTGAGCGCTCCCGGAACAGCGATAATATCATCAGATTCAGACGGTGACCTCTCCACCTTGAATTCAGAATATATACAAATGACGGGCACGTCTATGGCCACCCCGATAACCGCAGGAGCTACCGCCCTGATAAGGCAGTATTATACAGATGGATTCTACCCCTCTGGAGAAGGAAAATCAGTGGATGGATTCACGCCCTCGGGAGCTTTGATGAAAGCGACCCTTATCAATTCAGCCTGGAACATGAAAGGGGAATACACGGATGAAGATATACCTTCTAACGGTCAGGGCTGGGGCAAGATCAAGCTGGATGAGGCTCTTCATTTCAAAGGTGACGGGAAACATATGAGTGTTCTCAGCGATGGGGGTTCAGGCGGATTTACGACTTCGGGTTATGAAGATGTCTATGAAATATTTGCAGATGATGGTGAAGAACTAAAATTTACTTTGGTTTGGACTGACTATCCCGGTAGCGCTTTACAGAACGATCTAGACCTTACCGTGGAAGCACCCGACGGTACCCAGTACTTCGGTAACGTTTTCGATAACGGGCACTCGATAAGCGGTGGAACACACGACGATAACAACGTATCAGAACAAGTACTGCTCGATATTCCTTCTGTTCAAGAGGGAAGATACACCGTAAAAGTGACCGCCGATTCCATAACCCAAGGGCCTCAAAGATATGCACTATTGACAACGGGCGAACTGTCGCAAGATAAAGGTAAGATAACTTTCGGTCAAGAGAGCTATAACGTACCTCCAGTAGACGAGAAGATAGACCTCAAGGTATTGGACTCAAACAGGAACCAGGACCCCTATTCTGTGGATACATTGAACGTTGATGTCAGTTCCAACAGCCAAACGACTGCTGAGACCATAACCTTGTCGGAGACCAGTAGTGATTCGGGGATATTCGGGGGAGATATAGACATATACAGTTCTTCTTCGGGATCATCTGGAGATCTGCTTGTATCGGAGAACGATACGGTTACGGTAGAATACAACGACAACGATCCTTCTTTCTCATGCGTCGAGAGTGTAGAGATAGATTCTGTCGGCCCAAAAGTTACTGATATACAGCACCCGAACGTTGAAGACGGGACCCTTGGTGCTAACGTCGCTGAGATATCATGGACTACCGATGAAGAAACGGTTTCAAAGATAGACTACGGTACGACGAGGGATCTAGATGAAAGCCAGTGGTCCGACATCTACTCGATCGAGCACTCTGCCATATTAGATAACTTATCGCCCAACACTACGTATTACTATAAGATCACCAGCGTCGATGGTTCTGGATCACAGAACGCTGCAGTTGATTCCAACGGAGGGGCGCTCCACACGTTCAAGACAACTAACGAACCTATACTGATGGGGGACGGGTACAGCGGTTACGCTTACTCGGTATCTACCAATGAAAAGGGTATCTTCGACAGGAGCTATATCACGTGCGGTTATTATTACGCAATGGGGTTCTTCGGGCCTAAAGAAGGGGCTTTCTACGGTTCTGTCATGTTCGATACATCTCATGTAGATGTAGATCAGATCGAATCCGCTAGATTGAGACTATATCCCCACGGTAACTATCAGAAGTCTATAGACGACCAGCAGTGGCGTTTCGAAGTGTTGTCGGATAATATCGAGAACTACTTTCCGGACCCTTCTTATTCTCAGATAGAGGGGGCGACCGCACAGTTCAACATGGGTTATAAACAGGCCTCAGAAGTTGGCAGCGCTCTAGAGATAGTGGAATTGGACGTGCCCGAAGAAAATATAGCTGACCTGAAGAGCAACATGAAAGATGGTCGGATCGTCGTTCGTATGGCCATGGACGATCCAGTGGATCATATAGATATGGTGGAATGGTATTCCGGTCACCACGCCTCCGGTGAAGACATCTTGAAAGCACCTAGGTTGATGGTCGATTACAGAAAGAACGGTGAAGGGACCGTTGAATTTGAAAGGAAAAAATACTCAGAAGAAGACCATGTCCACGTAACATTGATCGATGAAGATATGAACCAGGACCCGGATAGTAGGGGGTCCATAGATGTTGATCTATTTTCATCCTCTGAGAGCAAGACCATCACTCTTGAAGAAACTGGGAGCGACAGTTCGATCTTCAAAGGAAGCATACGGATATCCTCTTCTCGAGGTTTGGAATCGGATATTTTATCGGTTTCAGGAGACGGGGAGATACGGGTAGAATACTACGACGGCAGTTCTTATGAAACGAAGAAAGATACCGCAGGTATAGACGGGGGGGTTCCCGTGATAAGTGAGGTTTCTTCTGAAGCTAAGAACGACCTGACCAGCACGATAACCTGGACTACTGATGAAGAAAGCAATTCTAAGGTCGTTTTCGGCGGTACCGAAATTATGACGGAGGAAAAAACGGATTACGATTACGTAACACAACATTCGGTCACCCTCCATAAATTGGTGAAGAGTGAAACTTACTATTACAGGGTCGTTTCTCAGGACCGAGCTGGTAACGAGAAGGTAGAACCGAGTGACGGGAGCTTCTATACGTTCACAACACCTTCCAGCAATATCCAACCCAGCATCTTGGTCATAGACGACGCTGGGCACGAATCGAACTACCTGACATCACTGGATAACAATGGACTCATCTACGACTTTGAATCGATAGGCGATTCGGAACTGCCTACATCTAACCTAAAAGACTACGACATCACCCTTTGGATCTTGGACGGGTTCTCGAAGACTCTTACCACCGACGAACAGAACCTTATCAGCTCTTACCTGGATGATGGAGGACATCTGTACATCAACGGTGAAGATATCGGATTCGACATCGGAGATACCCAGTTCTACACTGAATACATGCACGCGGTATACCTGAACGACAGTGTCGACAGCACGGTCATAAACGGGATAAGCGGCGACGATATCAGCGACGGACATCAAGACCTGGCCATAGGGGGAGATTACAGCAGCGAAGTGGAACCGGCAGATGATGACACTTCTGTTACTTTCAGATACGGCAACGGTAAAAGTGCAGGGCTGAGAACGTCTAACGGGGAACACAAGTTGGTCTATTTTGCTTTTGAATACTTCGAAGGAGGGGACGAACAGTCGGTTAAAGATTCCCTCATGGCAGATATAATAGAGTGGATGGATCCAAGAGGCAAGGACGAATATGGCGCTGCTGTAGGCGGTGTTTCACTATCATCTACTGAAATAGACTGGAACTCGACCGTAAAAGTTACAGGTATGGCCGATGAACTGGTTTCTTATGGTTCGAATATAACCAAAGTTGAGTATTTCATAGATGTGTTGGGAGACGAAGATCACGGTTACCAAGCGACGCCTTCCGACGGTTCTTTCGACTCGAATTGTGAAGATTTCGAATTCCAGTTAGACGGCTGCGATCTATCGTCAGGTCTACACAATATATACATCAGGGCGAAGGACGAAATGGGTAACTGGGGAGATGCTGAAGAAGTCGCCATAAGCGTTGACGAATCGTCCATCGATCTTCAAGCTGCGGAGGTCAGACTTCAAAGTAATGTAGATACCGACGGATGGAATTTCATCTCCACCGAGTTGATCCCATCTGACAAAGCATTAGATCATATATTGAACGACGACCAGAATGGAATATCTGGGGGTTACGAGAAGGTGATGTATTACGATGCTGGAGAGGGACGATGGAAAACATACGTTCCTGGAAGAGCCGAGCACTTCAACGACGATATCCAGCTGGACCAAACTATGGGACTCTGGATCCAAGCGAGTGTCGATTGTAACCTCACCATCGAGGGGCACAGACCCACTACGACCACGATCACATTATATCCTGGCTGGAACATGGTCGGATATCCTTCTGAGATTAATAGAAAGGCGAGCGATACGCTGCCCGCCGAGATAACCAAGATAGGTGTTCTTGATGGGAGCGCTGAAAACAATGTAGCATATCATGAAGATCTGAGCACAGTGACTTTGTCTGCGGGTAAAGGTTACTGGACCTATAACTCTGGAGGTACTTCTATAGATTGGACTGTAGATTATTGAATAAAACTGATAGCGGAGATAGTATGACGGCAATTAAATTTATATACCTATTTCGACCTGATTATATTTGAGGTAGGGTATATGAACAAGCGTTCGGATCTGAGTTTATCTGAGAAGGGTGAATGGAGGAATTGGCCTCTATGGCTCAAAGGCATCTTTGTGCTGTGGCCTTCTTTGTCGACTGCATATCTGTTCTTGATGGATACCCCTGGGATCGAAGGATCTGGCGATATACTAACTGTCCTTCAGAACATAGAATACCAGAATTATTTTATATCGTATTTTGTGGGATTCTGGGCGATCAATCTGGTCCTCTTGGGAGTGGGTTGGATCCTAGTATCCGTTGTGTCCGAAGTGGGGCGTGATAAAAAGATCAGTAAGAGTAAAAGAGAGAAGGTCGGTAAGGATAAAAAGAAAAAACCGATCTTACTTAAGAAGAAAGGTTGATTCACCAATCTATACAAAATTTACAGTGGTCGTTCCCCTTACCATAACACTCTTTCTCTCTTACTTCGACTATCCTACCGGTTTTCTCCTCGATTATACCTTCTATCATACCCTCGTCTAGAGAACATAACGTTTCCTCGACATCTGGCATGTCACCACAGTCGAAGCAGTCGTGGACTATCACTTCACCTTGACCGGCGATCTCCATATCCCCTAACCCGTTTTTATCCCAAAACGTGCTTATCTCTTCTAATAGTCCATCGATCTCATCGGATTCGAAATCCTTTGCGATGGACCTTCCCGCGTCCCTACCTATCTCTCTCAAAGCGGGGTGTATGTCCAGACCGAAAGAGATCAGGCCGAACCGGATCAGGTGAAAGAGGCTTTTTAGGAATCCGTATTTATCGTTCTCCGCTTCTCTCAGGTTCTCGAGTATCTCCTTATAATGCTTCTCGTAGGGTATCTGTGACCCTCCAAGCGGTTTTGAATTCAACAAGAATATCTTCTTTCTGCTGTCGCTGGGGTCTGTCTTTTCTTCGATGACACCTAGATCTTTCAGGTCGGATAGGTGTACAGAAACGGTGGATTTGGCCTTGTCCAGCTCCTCCGATATGCCGTTAAGTGTCATATCACTTTTTAAAAGTAAGTGTATGATCTCATTCTTCACTTCGCTCTTTATTATGACCGCACCTTCAGTAGTAGAATATATCTCTGCATCTTGACTCATAGATGATTTTCTTATAGTCCCTGAACACTTATAATTTTCGCCCATATACGAACGTTCGTAGTATTACGAAAGATATTAATACGTCCCTTTTCTTGTCTTTAACAGGTGTTTATGATGGAAAAAGTAAGTGCACACGGATCCGTGCAGGATATGTACGAGAAGGTTAGGGAAGATGAGATGACCAACGTCCACGACCGGTTCGACTCGATGGAGAAAGTGAGATGTAATTTTTGTAAGAAGGGCATCAGATGTAATATATGCAGCCACGGTCCCTGCAGGATCGTTCCGGGGAAGACCGATAGAGGCGTATGCGGTATAGATGCAGACGGGATGGTGATGAGGAATATCTTGAGGATCAATTCCATGGGAACTTCAGCTTATACCTATCATGCTAATACCACCGCTAAAACGCTGAAAGCGACCGGAGAGGGCAAGACCATCTTCGAGATCGAGGACGAAGATAAACTTAGGGATGTGGCTGATAGATTGGGACTCGATAACACGAAAGAGACCGACGAACTAGCCATCGATCTAGCTGATTTCATGATCGACGAGATCAACAGGGACAGTGAGGAACCGTCGAAGGTGCTGGAAGCTTTCGCACCGGAATCCAGGAAAGAGAAATGGAAAGAATTGGATATCTCGCCGGGCGGACCGCTCCACGAATTGATGGATGTGAAGACCAGCGTGATGACCAATGTAGATGGGGACTACACAAGCATGGCTTTGAAAGGTTTGAGGATGGGGCTGGCAACGGCTTACGGGTCATTGACACTGCTTGAAGAGGTGCAGGACATATTATTCGGTACCGCACAACCTCATGAGGCGGAAGTTGATATGGGTGTATTGGAAGGGGAATACGTGAATATCCTGCCCAACGGCCACGAGCCATTCATGGGGGCGGCGTTGATACAGGTGGCTCACAGAGAAGAAGTACAAGAGAAGGCGAAAGAAGCCGGTGCAAAAGGTCTGAGGATAATCGGCTCTATAGAGACAGGGCAGGAACTCATGCAGCGGTTCGATACCGACGACGTTTTCGTGGGACTTACGGGGAACTGGATCAACCAGGAATACGTGTTGGCAACAGGGGCGGTCGATGCCTTCGTCGCAGACATGAACTGCACTGTACCGACTTCGGGTCTTTACGCTGAAAAATACAGTTCTAAGATCATACCTGTGAACAAATTGGTTCACATACCTGGAGTAGAAAACGTAA
>JBNJFO010000063.1:0-8352 GCA_051746905.1 Thermoplasmatota archaeon | reverse complement strand
ATCGATTCCAAAGAGATCGATACTCCCTTCGAATTACTCGATGCATTATTGATGTGCTCTTCCCTATCAGGAGAGATGCCGTACGAGGTTAGAGAGGATATCATTCAAAGAAGCGGTATCAACAAATACGACCTAGAAGAGGAATTCAACCCAATCGATGAAGAAGAAGCTACCCGGTTCGGCAGTAATCTTATAGATTGGGGTAAAGAAAACAACGACGATTATACCGTAAAAATAGTAAAAAAGACCCTTAACAAGTATTGGAAATAATTTGCTTTTATTTTTATTGAGGTAATAAAGTCCGATTTTTGATAAAGAGGGGAAATCTATTTATAATCTGCTGAGTAAATTATTAGTAGTCAGGTGGTAATGGTGCGGAGATATTCCAATAAGAAGGCTGGAGTGGTTTCAATACTACTCTCTATTTTAATCTTAATTGGAGTTATGGGTGCATTTTCTTCATCTGTTTCTGCCTCCCAACCTGATGAAGAGTCGATAACATCATTATCTGAAACAGGATGGCCTGGTTTTGGATTCGATGAAAAGAACACACATCAGAGTCCTTACAATACCTCCCACGTGAATGGTAGTTTGAAATGGTCGTTTGACATGTCCAATTGGGTGTGGTCGTCAGCAGCGATATCTGAAGAGGGTACTTTGTACATCGGTTCTACAGACGGAAACCTTTATGCTATAAATTCAACCGATGGAAATCTTATCTGGTCTTTCGAGACTGGAGATGATATCGTTTCATCCCCTGCTATCGATGAGCAGGGGAATATATACGTGGGTTCACAAGACAACCACCTTTACTCCCTTTACCCGAATGGAACACTACGATGGGAGTTTGAAACTGATGGGATGATCCATTCATCTCCTGCTATAAGTCAGAACGGAACCGTTTATGTGGGATCTGATGACACATATTTCTACGGGATAAGTCAATCAGGAAACCTTAGATGGAAATACAAGGCTGATTCTTGGTTCTGGTCTTCGCCGGCTATCGATGACGACGGAACGGTATATGTGGGGTGTGGCGATAAAAACCTTTATGCGTTCAATCCCAACGGAACCCTCGAATGGAATTTCACAACTAGGGGATTCATCTATTCATCCCCGGCTATAGGAAATGACAGAACTATATACTTCGGCTCTTACGATGGAAAATTATATGCACTTTCACCCCAGGGAGACAAAATATGGAGTTATAATTTTGGAGATGAAGTAGTATCGTCTCCTGCAATCAGTTCCGACGGAACTGTATATATCGGGACTCATGATAAATCACTTCATGCCATCTATCCGAACGGGACACATAGATGGGAATTTGAAACCAATGGACATGTAAAATCTTCTCCTGCAGTAGGTGCAAACGGTAACCTCTACTTTGGGTCATACGACGGCCATGTTTACGCACTCGATCATGAAGGAAATGAAAGATGGAACTATGATACGGGTTGGGAGATCTATGCATCGCCTTCCATAGGTCCAAATGGAGATATTTACCTAGGTTCATGGGATTCCAACCTATATGCATTCACCGGTTCCAACAGTCCTCCTAACGCTGAGATCGATGTATGGCAGGAAGTCCAGGTCAACCTAACGATCGCTGGAAGACCAGGGAATGATATATCCGCTGAATTTTACGAAAACGACGAATTGATTGATACATTAGAGGTGGAAAGAACACGGGGCGCACCGAATACCACCATCTCCACCCTAAATATAGAACTCCAGCATAACTACACTATGAATCTTTCATACAACGCAACGTCCAAAGGTGCGAATCCCACATGGGTCACTTTTAGATCCGGTGAAGATTCAAATCGCACAATATTTAAGAACTTCAATGGCGCGATCGAAGATGAACAAGAAGTCACTTTAGATATCAACGAAGAACTGTCAGAAGTCGCTGAGCATACATACTACTTCTCCGCTGCAAAAAGCTCAGATCCAGATGGCGAGATCATATCGTATCAATGGGATCTCGACGACGGTAGTGATGAAGCGGGAATGATTGTTTCAAACGAATACGACGCTCCCGGCAACTACCTGATTGAATTGACAGTTACTGACGAGCAGGGTAATACGGATTCTTCGGCGCACACTTTGGTCATCGGAGAAGGAGATGAGCATGAGGGCGAAGAAAACCAAGACGACATAGGATCAGAACAACACCGTAATAGGAGAAATAATAGAGAGCAACATGAGGAAAAGGGGACTGTATCTCTAATACAACACGATCCTATGAAGCGATGGACATTACGGAAAAGTGTGAAAGGCAGTGGGAGAATGCATTATATATACCAAGTTCAGAAAGTGGGAGATTTAGCACAGGTTAAATAGAAAATCTTTTTCCCACACAACCTTTAAATATATTCTTGCGCTGATATTAAGTAAATTTAAATGATCGTGATTCCATGGATGAAAATAAAGTTGTAGCGATGTTACTCCTCATTTCTTTGATACTCACATCTGTCAACATTTTACCGACCTTCATCCATGATGGAGAAGACATAGGAAGGCCGGATGGGACTATAAACCATGAATCGATCAGCGTCATGAGTGTAAAACCCGATCCGATAGATTTGAATTCCGCCCCTGACCAGCCCAGCTCTCATTATCCTGAAAATAACTCGAAAGGTATACCACTCAATGTCACTCTGAGCGTTCAAGTATCGGACCCGGAGGATGATCTGATGAACGTTTCATTTTACGATTCCACAGACACTCTGATAGATGTGGACTATAATGTTTCCAGTGGAAGTAACGCGTCAATAGAATGGACTGAATTGGCTATAAATACCTCCTACACATGGTACACGAACGTGAGTGATGGGACGGATTATACTGTATCATCGAACTGGACGTTTCAAACAGGATCAGTGGATTATGTAGCGATAACGGATACCCCGGGAGGAAGAAATCTGACAGGAGGGGATGTCCCGATGAATTATGTCGAATATGGTTACAGTTCAGCATATAACAAGAGTGCTGGATATCTGACGACGGTAAGTGCATCCTGGAGTTCGGACGGAGGAAATTTAACTGAAGGTGAGTTGATACCAAGAGAATACAACGGGATAGACGTGGGTAATAATGCTTCAGTAAAGGTATGGTTCAACGCCAGCTACAATGTTAATAATCTCTTTTATAACGATTCCGTCCTATACAACGTATCCAGCATCACTATAGATCACATAAATATCACCGACACACCGAACGGAACCGCTTTATTGGATCGAAGTCTTCCAGTCGAAAAAGAGATTCGGGGATACCTATCAGCGTACAATAATACGGAAGGATACCTGTTCACCATCAAAGGCAATTGGACCGCAGAAGGTGGTAACGCATATCTACTCGAAAAGAAAATCAACGAATCCAATGTTATCGATGTAGGTAATGTTCCAGGTAAAGTTTGGTTCAATCTTAGTTACGCTGAGTACAATTACAGCATCACTTATTCTGTGATACCTCCCACTACAGACTACGTCGATATGACTTATGAACCGAACGGCTCTGCTATATCCGATGCCGGGGTACCGGTGGGTCATAAAATATGGGGTAACTGTTCAGCCTACAACGATACCGTTGGCTATATCGGGACCAAAGGAGCGAATTGGAGTGTACACAGCGATCCGGAGATGGATACTACGATCGGACCGACTCCTGCTAACAGAAGTTGGATCGATGTCGGCACTGTGGCTGGAACCGTGTTGTGGAACGTGTCTATTTATGAAGGAGGGAAATGGAGCAACGATACGGTGAATTTAAAGGTGAATGCCCCAACCTTGGATTATATCTTGATAACTGATGGACCGGGTGGTCCGGTTTTACAAGATAAGAACGTATCGGTGGGAAGAAATATCTCGGGATACAGCTCCGCCTACAATGAAACTTCAGGTTTTATGTATACCGTTGATGCTAACTGGACCGCTGAAGGAGCATCATCGAACCTAAGCGGACCATCGGTGGGGAATACGAGTTCGATAGATGTAGGTACTGAAGCAGGTAAAGTATGGTTCAACGCATCTTACGGTGGGTTGAATGACAGCGTCATGTTCAACGTCACAGAACCCACGGTCGATCATATCAAGATCGTAGATCAACAGAGCTCTGGACAGTTCGAGATAACTGATAGAGATGTCTATGTAGATAAAGAAATAATTGGATATGCCGCCTCCTTCAATAACACTGCAGGATACATCGGTGATGTAGTAGTCGACTGGAGTGTCGTGAATCTTGGAGATGTAAATGCCAGCACCGTTCCGGCCAGTGGAGATAACAGCACGTTCTACTGCGGGATGGAGGAAGGGGAAGCAGAATGGTTAGCGGAATATTCAACAGGTATCGTCGATAATGTTTCTTTCGATATATTAGCTCCCGAGATAGACTACATCCAGATCAGGTCAGAATCGGGCGGTGAGGGAGAAGTTTTAGATGCCTTGACTTACAAAGTTAACGATACTGATGATTTCTACTGCGGGGGTTATAACCGTACCTATGGGTATATCAGGGATGTCGAAGCTGAATGGGCGAGTGAGAATCCGGATGTAGGGTCTGTAGGTCCAGATGCAGGGGTAAGGACTACGTTCAAAGCTGAATCCGTCGGTAACGGCACTATATATGCAGTTTATCGAGGGATGAAAAACTCGACTTATTTTAGAGCCTTAGGCCGGCAATCACCGGATATCGATGGGAAAATCCCAGATATCACCTTAGAGGAAGATTTCGGAGTTCATCAGATCGATTTAGAGGAGTTAGCTAGTGATCCACAGGATGATAAATCGGGGATGAGGTGGTACATAACCGGTGTGGATGGATCGGTGATATCTACCGCAGGTGAAAATCAAACCGGAAATCACATCATTTCACTGATCTCACATCGGGACGAATACGGAGATATGAAAGTAAGGTACTGGCTGGTAGACAGCGATGGCAATAAAGACAGTCAAGCAGGTTGGATCAATATTACTCCTGTCAACGATGCCCCTAGGATCGATCCGATACCGGATATCTTTGTTCATTTCGACGATGAATACTCTTTCGATTATTCACCATACATATCTGACGTGGATGATCCGATGGATGGATTGACATTGGCCACCGACGATACTGACCACACGACTATAAACGGCCTCAAGGTGATCTACGATTATCCGGAAAGTATGGTGGGGGAGGAAGTCTTCGTTCGTTTGACCGTTTCAGACGGTGACAAAACTACTAGCAGGGTCATCAAAGTGAAGATAACGGCGAATTATCCTCCAGAGAACGTGTTAACCCTGCCCGATGTCAGTTTGGACGAGGGGGAGACTTTGACCAATGTTTTCGACCTAGATGATTATATAATGGATCCTGACGAGGATAGCCTTTACATGAGTTACGGTTACACACACCTCAACATAACCATACATGAAGACCATACAGTGGATATGCACGCATACAGTGAATGGAATGGCCGGGAAAGGGTTACATTCAGAGCACAGGACCCAACCGGTGCGATAGTCGAACAGACCATCAACGTAACTGTGAACCCCGTTAACGACCCACCTTCTCTTAGGAAGCTCCCGCCGTTCGTGTTACATCATTCCCACCCGTACACCTTCGACCTTGCATGGTATATCTCAGACCCTGATAACAGTTTAGATGAACTCACGATCACTACTTCAGATGATGAACATGTGACTGTAGAGGGTACCGATCTGATAATGGAATATCCAGAGGTGATGGGGGGCTTATCCGCCCCGTATACAGTTTCTCTCAGTGTGACCGTTTCAGACGGAGTCGATTCCACTTTCCAGGTCACCAGTGTCAAAGTGGGGTACAATTATCCCCCAGAATTGGTAGTCCCCCTGCACGATATCGCATTCTATGAAGATGAAAAGATGATCAACGCTTTCGATCTGGACAAACACTTTAGAGATGTCGACAGCGAGACCATATTTTATACGTCGGGTAACGAGAATATAACTGTCAAGATCAACGATAACCACACGGTAGACTTTTCAGCAACTCCAGATTGGAACGGTAAAGAGGTGATCACTATAAGAGGGACGGATCCGGACGGGGCGCTCATGGAAGATACGATAACCGTGACCGTGATCCCTGTGAACGATCCTCCCGAGATAAGAGATATTCCTCTACAGAAAGGAGAGGTTGGAAAGAGCTGGATACTGGATCTTGATGATTATATCTATGATATAGACGACGAAAAACAGGATCTAGTGGTCACCACGGATGATACACAGGTTGAAGTAGCTCAGCATAAACTCATTTTTACCTTCGATGATCCCGGTTTATACACCATAGGGATCAATGTTAGCGATGGTGAATACACTTCTTCCGGGACGATCTCCGTAGAGGTGAATGAAACAGAGGAAGACGAAGCTGGCCTAGGTATTTTGGAATTGATTATCATCCTTTTGATACCTATCGTATCTATAGGAGCCTTTGTGATGTGGAAGAGAAAGAGAAAATATACCGTAGAAGACGTGTTCCTGATCCACAAATCTGGTGTCCTGATAAAGCACAAAACTAGAACATTGAAAGCAGAAAGGGACGAAGATATACTAGCAGGTATGTTCACGGCAGTCCAAAACTTCGTGGACGACGCGTTCAAGGAAGAAGAAGAGGGCGGGCTTAAACGGATGGATTATGGTGAGAAAAAAGTCCTGGTTCACAAAGGTGAGAACGTCATCTTGGCTGTTTTCTTCTCAGGTACAGAACCAAAATGGGCGCTTGAAAGTATGACGAACTTCGTAAGCGATATTGAAAAAAGGTATAAGGGTAAGATAGACAAGTGGAAAGGCGACCTTGAAGAGCTTCCAGGGATAAATGATATGATGGACGATTTTGTAGAATTTAAGGGCAAATACAAGGAAAGTGAATGGGAAGAATGAATGTATCAAACTGAAAGGTCGACCCCTTTTATTTATATACCACTTCTTTTTCATCTATTGTTAAGATAACATGCCCACTAAAGAAGAAGTGATCGAAAAATTGAAGCAAGTTATGGATCCGCACACCCAGACAGATGTTTACTCTATGGGACTGATCTCTGAGTTGGAAGTCGGTGAGAACGATATAGGTCTGACATTCACACCGACTAGTCCATTCTGCCCGATGGGAGTTCAATTGGCAGTCCAGATAAAGAATAACCTCGTCACTTTAGACGATATCGAAGAAGATGATATCGACATCACGGTCCAGGGCCATATAAACGCTGAACAGATAAACGAACAGCTGGCTGGAAAAGGTGAATAGCTTTGGAGATGCAGCCCGAGTGCGTTCCCTGCCTTCTCAAGAGGATAATCTTTGAAGCGCGCTTGGTCGACGAGTCCAAGGAAAGGCAGATCATCGAAGAGGCTCTGGAGATCCTAGAGGACGAATTCGAAGAAGGTGTGGTTTCTGCGGAAGTGGCCACTAAAGTTCACGGCAGGGTCTATGAGATACTAGGGACGAACGACCCATATAAAGAGCTCAAAGAATGGAGTAATGAGACCGCCGAGAAACTGCTTCCTAAAGCGAGGGAGATAGTCGAGAACGGTGGATTTCGGGAAGCGGTTCTAGTAGCCATAGCCGGGAACGTTCTGGATTTTGGCTTCCGAGACGATTATAACTCCCCAGAATACCTCGAAAAAGAATTCCAGAACCTGATAGACGAAGGGCTGGGTTACGATGATGTCGATAAGGTGGAGGAGAGGTTGAAAGAAGCGAAGGAAGTCCTTTTCTTCACGGATAACACAGGTGAGATCGTTTTCGATACTCTCCTTCTGGAAAAGATAAAAGAATACGATGTAAAACTCACCGTCGTTGTTAAAGGAGAACCGATACTGACGGACGCTACCATGGAGGACGCTTTAGAATATGGTATCGACGAGATAGTAGACGAGATAAAAACAACTGGTGGGTACGCCGTAGGTGTAGATTTCGATATCATCTCTGAAGATCTAGAGGAAGAACTGGAAAGGTCGGATCTCATAATCGCTAAAGGTATGGCCAATTGGGAATCTTTTTCAGAAAAAAATTATCGACCGATAGCATTCTTTACCAGGAGCAAGTGTTCACCTATAGCAAAAACTATGGGAGTACCATTGGATAAGAACGTAGCAAGATTATTCGAGTGAACAGTACCTGTAAGCTACGAGCACTTCTGCAGCAACGCTCCATGATTTCATCAAACTATCAGATATAGATATCTTTTTATCGGCCCATTCGTAGACCGGGCTGACGAAATCTCCCTCTTTAAATCCACCTATAACTGCTACGTAATCTTCCGCCCTTGAGAAGATATCTATCGGAGGTGTTTTTTCACCGTGGGGTGACATAACTATCCTATGTCCTACTTCCTCT
>JBNJFO010000062.1:0-8456 GCA_051746905.1 Thermoplasmatota archaeon | reverse complement strand
AAAGACATACGGTTATATGCCGGAACAACCACATCTGTACGAAAGATTGACGGGAAGAGAGTTCCTGGATATGATGGCCTCTTTGAGAGATATCGACGACAGCACTATCAAAAAGAAGATAGATGAATACGCAGAAGAGATGGAGCTGGACCATGTCATAGACTCGGAACTCGGTTCATATTCCAAGGGCATGAAACAGAAGATACTCTTCGCCAACGCCGTCTTCCACGATCCACCCAATCTGATCTTGGACGAGCCTACAACAGGTCTCGATCCCAGGTTCACCAATATAATGAAAAAGAAGATCAAGGATATGGCGGACGGGGGGAAAGCGGTGCTGATGAGCACTCACATCACTTCCGTGGCTGAAGAGATCGCGGACAGAGTCGCCATCATCAACGGCGGAAAGATAGTAGCTAGAGGAAGTATAGATCAGATGAAAGAGGAAAACAATGTGGATACTTTGGAAAAAGTCTTCGTAGAGGTGGTGAATAACGAGCGTAGAAGCACTTGATATCTTTTCATATGAAGTTACCAAATCCTCACGTTCCATGAGGAAAAGGATCAAGGAACATCCGATAATGACCGCTTGGTTCATCATATTACTCTTCGCGGGCTTTTGGACATCTCTTTTCGTTACAGAATACATCGCATCACTGGAAGACCCTGTTCTGACACTATCTCGGGGGGATATACTCTTCATATTGTTCTTCTTCATCATGGCTAAATCATCCACTGAAACCGTCGAGAACACTCTCCGCAACAAAACACTCAAACACATCATAACCTCCCCCACGGAGATAAAAGACCTGGAATTTTCACGATTCCTAAAGGTATTCTGGTATAATCTGCTACTTGTAGCTATATCCATGGGGATAGTCACATTCCTGATGTACACATTTCATTTCGAGCTCCCGATAGACTACTTTTTCTTCCCCCATCTGTACATCCTGATGATCATAGCCCCTTTGATCGGTTTCATAATAGCTATCTTTTCTCAACTCAAGAAAACATCACACAAGATAGCATGCCTTTTCATCTACGGTCAAAACATAACCATCATCTGGAGGATCGTACATACAGATATCTCACATATCTCCCTGCTTTATTATCTCATCGTGATAGGATCACTTTCGATACTTGTTTTATTAACAACACCTAAACTATTTTTAGAATCTTGGAAGAACGGTGTAACGACTTCTACAGAGTCAGCATTCAGGTTCCACGAAGCCGGGGATTTTCTACCTCACATCATCCCAAAATACATGAGGCGTGTAGCTGAAAAAGAGTTGTTCGAGAGGTGGAGGAGGAGGGAGATACCCGCTAGCGCCGGGGTCGTGGGTCTGCTGGGCGGGGGGTTGATATTCATGTACTACGAACTGGGGCCGAATCCCGACCTCGGGCTCGGTTTAGGTGAATACTTTTACCCAGCCTTGATAGGGATAACTATCTACGTGGCGATAATAATCCAGGACGTGATCCCTTCACTATCTTTCTTCAGCAGAGAAGGGAAAAGATTGTGGGCTATGAAAGTACTCCCGGTACCCTCTAAAGATATCGTTTGGGGTAAGGTGATAAGTATGCTGGTCATCACTCCTTTGATCCCTATAGTCATAGCTTTACCACTCCCGATCATACTCGGTTATCCGATCCATTTCACCGTGTTCGCCGTAACAGCGGCCTTCGGGATGATCTTCTCGTTCAGTGCCATCGGAGCGTGGGCTGCTGCAAAATTTCCCAATTTCGATGAGAGTGTGAACGGTGCTCCAGATGTCATCACCATGTACACAGTTCTTATCATGTGCCTGGTAACCTCTGCATTCCTGATAATCTACCCCGTTCAGATCCTCCAGATAGATTACTTCCTGGGTGTGCTGGCGATGATCTTAGCAGCGGATATGGCCGCTCTAGCCATGGTGATCGTCGTAGACCGAACATCCAAGATATATGAAAAACTGGAGATGGACATCTGAACCGGTGGGAAAACTTATACGGTACCGAATAAAATAAAAATTCCGTAATATTTTTATAATCCGGGGTCGTTCTTTTAGATATGAAATTATTATTGGCGATCACGGGAGCTTCCGGGATCATATACGGTAAAAGACTGGCTGAAGAACTGTCCCAAAAGGAAGGGGTGACTTTAGACATCGTCATATCCGATACTGCTAAAGAATTGATCGATGTAGAACTAGATGTCTCTTATGACTACATAAAAGGACTGGCTAGGAACTACTATGAACCAAAACAACTCGATGCGCCGCCGGCTTCTGGAAGCAGCATGTACGATGCTGTCCTACTGGTCCCGTGTTCCATGTCAACATTATCAAAAGTAGCTACGGGTATATCCGACAATCTTATCACCCGTTCTGCTGCTGTTGCTTTGAAGGAAAGGAGGAAACTCGTATTGATGCCCAGAGAGACCCCCCTTTCTACGATATATCTAGAAAAGATGAGAACTCTGTCTGAATCTGGAGCTGTTATCTTACCCGCGTGTCCCGGATTCTACAGTCAGCCGAAAAGTATAGGCGACCTCGTTGATTTCATAGTCGGTAAAATACTAGATAATATAGGTATCGAGAACGACCTTTATTCGAGATGGGATTTCGGATCTATGTCTATGGACTGATAACTAATAAACACTCTTTTTATCCTCTTTATCAGGAAGGGCCAGGTCCTCACAATTATCGAATTCTTTTTTCAGTATGCTGAGTTCGCTCTTAGCAAAGGAATTCGGGTTAACGTGAACAAGCAGGGTAGAGGCGTTCACCGAGACCATGTCAGTGGCTTTCTTTATGAACTTTGATACCTTCTCGAATCCGTTCTCCACCACCAGGTATTCTAAACCATCCAGTAGTATTACGGCTCTCTCGTTCTCATCTGCGAAATTCTTTATAGCCCTGGTTATCTCGAAATCGAGTCTCTGCGGGTTCAGAACGGAGTATCTCTCCGAGGAGTGGTCGCTTATCCACATTATCTTTGAGTTCCGGATGCCGTATTTCTCCTCTACCTTCTCGGGTAGATTTGTTGTGATAACCATACCCTTGGCCCCCTCCTCTACGAACTTTGAAAAAACAGAATAAGTCTCATTACCCTCGTCCTCCAGCAGTAGGTAATTGTATCCTTCTCTCAGCATCCTCATCCTGGAATCACATTTAGGACACTTGACCGTAAGAAGATTTCTCTTCTTGTGGACCGTAAAGAATTCTCCACAGGTGTCGCAGTAAACCCTTTTTACGTTATCATTACTTTTCTTCCGTGTTGTGGTTGTAGAAGTTGCTGCGGGTCTCCTAGTCTTGACCCGGGTTATAGTCTTGGTCCTGTTCTTGGTACGTGGTTTTCTCCTTTTCTTTTCTGGTGCATTCTTTATACTGTCTGGTATCTGAGATTTCTTCTTATCGTATATCATCTTGGACAGTATGTATTCGACGAACAACATCCCGCCTCCGAGGAGCATGAGGTAGATGCCCTTCATGAAGAATCCTCCAAAAGCCGGGAAGAAGTAAAGCAGGAACAATGCCACTACGAAAACACCCTTCAAGAGGTGAACCATCCGGTTCTTCTCCGCACGTGACTGATAGCGGATAGGATATTCGTCCCGATATTCCCTGAAATGCTTTTTCGGGAATAGTGAGATGAAATAAGAAGCTATTACCACGAAGACAAATAGGATCTGTGGATTTTCAAATATCTGTAGATTATCCCATAATATAGTAGCCTGGGGAGTATCTTTATCCTGGTATTCAGTTGAATAATAAAGAACTTCTCCTGCGGGTGTTCTAACTACATACAGTGAGCCCTCATCATGATCCGGACCGTAGAAACTGTTGAGGCCTACGATATAGGACCAATGGGTCTGTTTTGTTTCACCCTGCCAATTCAGACCGTAGGCATAGACCACGGTTATGTTGTCCCCTTCGTCTATACCACTATTGATGTTGAGAGTAGATTCATCTACATCGAAGGAATAATTGTTTTCATCCATAGGTACGTTATTCTTCAAAACTATGCCCTGAACTTCCCCTTCACTCACGAGTATGTCCGAGTGCCTCAATTGGATATCTGAATCTATAGTCGATGATATCTGAGAACTTGTTGCGTTATCTATAATAGTTCTCTGGACTGGTATTATGAAACAATCCCACAGGACTGTCGGCACCCTGTGGTCTGCCAAGTTCAATTCATATTCCTTTGACCCTGGGCCGGATTCGAAGGCGATCGTGTAGTGGATATCTATATCGCTGGAATCATCGGGTCTTGAACCGAGCAGCCCAGAAGTATCGTCTGAAAGCGAGTCAGTATCCAGTGAAGACCTAGTGATGCTCACGCCGTAATAATCTATCCTTTCGGTAGGATCGATCTCTCTTCTCGGTCTGAACACACCCTCGGCGTGTTGATATTTATACGATTTTCCACCGTTCCGGTATGATGATAATTCGCCACCCCTCTGTAGATAGGATTCCAGCATCCCGACCTGATCCAAGTAAAGTTGAAGTTCTGCCTGATCTAAGATCTCGTCCCCGTTGGCCGTGTCAGGATATAATGTGTCATTTCCTACGCTGTCTATGAGAGCCTTTCTGAACTGTCTAGCTGCATCTCCCTTCAGTTTCCAGTGAACATTTCCCCCACCGACGTCTCCTGATATAGGGATCAGCTGATGGTTGGTGTTGCATTCTACCGAACCTGTTTCTCCTACATCGTCACCACCGACGAACACGGTCGTGAAGGGAGATAATATCATTATAAAAAATGCGACAGTAAACACTTTTATGAACGACTTGGTCAAATTCATACCACTTGATATTGTTTAAGGATATATATTTTTGATGGAAGAAGTCTATTTAAACTATTTAAAAAGTTATTTATAGACCTAGACGTGTTATCATATGACAGGGTTAGAGAGGTATAAACATGGATGGCAGTCCTCTGACAGACAAAGTGAAAAGCGAGATCAACCTTTTAAAGAGAACAGTCAACATACTGAACATCATCGAAAGGGAGGAACCTATCGGCATAACTAAACTCAGCGAGAAACTTGATATCCCAGAACATAAGGTCAGGTATTCCCTGAGGATGCTCCAGAAGGAGAGTATAATAGAACCCACTCATCAGGGTGCCCATCTCACCGAAAAGAATCAGGAATTCAAAAACCACCTCATAGAACTATTGATCGATCTAGATGAAACGATAGATAAGCTAAAAAACGAGATTTCAGACTAAAAGATTTTAATATAACTTCCTTTTACGTGGTATGTTAGTGGGTCATATGGATTCACTAACTTGTAGATCACTAAATAACGAAGCAATTCCGTCGTAGGAGTCAATTTCACATTGGCGACTAGACGAATCTACATAGTAGGTTCCGTCGTAGGAGTCATAAACACTAGTTTATGGCGACTAGACGAATCTACATAGTAGGTTCCGTCGTAGGAGTCAATTTCACATTGACGACTAGCCGGAAATTACTTGTAATTTCCGTCGTACGAGCAAAAAACGTCAGTTTTTTGCGAGTAGATGGGATTTGCGAAGCAAATGCCGTCTTACGAGTCAAAAACGAAGGTTTTTGACGAGTGTCGGGAATTTGTGTAACAAATTGCCGTCGTAGCTCAGTGGCAGAGCACTCGGCTGTTAACCGAGCGGTCGCCGGTTCGAATCCGGTCGACGGCGCTTTTTTTCTTTCTTTTTATTCCATCAACCCCTAAACTTATATATATCCCAGTAACGTATATTATAGTGTCAGACGCGAAGGATAGAACAAGGTCTTTGGATGGGATCATGCCAGAATTTAGCAAATTAGAGAGTGATAAACTCACAAAAAAGCGATTGAACATCGCTATGAAATGCAGCAATAAAAAGCTGGTAAGAGAACTAGCAAAGCAGTTGTACAAATCTAAGATAGACTAAAGGAACTGAGGGATAGAATAGGTAAAAACACCAGCTGTGTTTATTTTTAATCATGTAGATTTATTTAGATACTGATTCATTCTACTGATTCATTCGGCATCGATATCTTCTGGAATATTTACTCTATCGCCCTCGCGGATAGAGTTTTCTTCGTAAAACCCCTGGTTGACTTCTAGAGCGTAACGATATGGAACTCCGGGTTTATGGGTATCCAAAGTCTTCGGTTCCATGTCTTGGATATCGATTATCGTACCATTCTCAGCGATGAACGCTATGGATAGCGGGATCTTGGTATTTTTCATCCAGAATCCTCCAGTAACGTTATCCTTATAAACGAACAGCATACCGCAGTCTTCGCAGAGTGAATCCCTGTACATCAGACCCTTACTTCTCTCTTCAGGGGTCGTGGCTAACTCCGCCATCACGGTGATGTTCTGTTCTTCATGATTTTCTATCATTATCTGTGTTTTTTCACCTTCAGGATTATCACGACCCTGTAAGAACAGCCCCCACCCTATCACTGAAACAATCACTATGACCGATATAAAGAACACCATCAACAATTTTGTATTGGGTTTCGGGATCTCTATCTTGACCACCTTCTTCTCGATATGATCGTTTTGATCTATCCTCAGATATCAGGAGAGATGTGGGATCCGTACTTATTATTTGGTATGAATATCTCTTCTCCTTCCTCACCGAATGAAAGATAGCGGTCTTCATCGTATACTTTGGCACTCAGAGCGCATAGCTACATCATGATAAAACCTAGATAAAAAAAAAACAAAAAAAAGAAAAAAGGGTTTTTTTTAGCCCGATAGTGTCGTCACGGTATTCTCGACAAGATATGTATTGGGTATGGCTTGTCTATTGCCCCTCTCATCTTGTATTATAGTGTTGTATCTCGTCAACTCCTGCACTTCTCCCTTGTAGTCACCGACTTCTATCTTGTCGCCTGGCTTTACTATTTCGTTTACCTGCAGATAACCTCCCATGTTCTTGCTCACGTCTTTTATTCCGAATGCAAATCCGGCACCAAGACCTATCATCACCGCACCTAATATTATTCCAAATGCGAGGTACAGGACGGGGACTTCGATACCCAATTGAGCTAGAGCCATGGTTATGACTATGTAGATCACCAAGAATTTCACAGCGCTCGACACCAAAGATGGGAAAGGAACTTTGTTCTCTTTTGACATCTCTAGAGTCTTATCGTGCAGCCAACCAGCGACCCATAGACCGAGTAGAACTATCAACGCTGCTGCGAACACGTTCGGTATCCATAAGATAACGGTATTCACCAATTCCGAGATTATCGTTATTCCAAGGATGGCCACTGCTATATCGATGAATATCAACATTATCGTTACTTTTACTACGAAGTCTATGAACCTCATCACTATCCCGGGTTTCTTGATCATATCTTCAACCGGTTTGGTGAATTTGTGGGCATCGAATTCCTTCAGTAATCCATGTAATATCTTGATCACCCAATCGGTCACCAGCAGGCCGATTATTATGATTCCTGTTGCAACGATCAATCTCGGGAAGTACAGCAGTATCGGATTTATGAAGCTCGTCAATATAGGTATGGATAAAACATCCAAGGCTACCTGTATGAAGATCAGCAGTATCCAAACTTTTACGAATATCAGGATCAGACTAAGAACACTCAATCCTTTGGTTTCTGTAGTTTTATCGGTAGAGGATATCTTTTTACCTATATCAGTCCTCTTCAACCAATCTTTGATCATGCCAACTATATAATTAGCTATAATCAAACCGAAAAGAACTATGAAGAACGCCGTTACTATCCTAGGGAAATACATTATTATCGGATTCAAAATTTGAGTCAATGCCGCTATTGATAAAATATCTAGAGCAGCCTGTACAAAGAATAAAAGAACCCAAACTTTGATTATCACTCCAAGTATGCTCAACATATCGTAACCTGTCTGTCTTAAGAGTTCGTCGATCTCACCGATCTTTTTCTTTATCCCTGTTTTCGTTAATGCTTTCACTACCATCTCAGAGACCAGGGTGCCAACGTAGAGACCTATCACTACCAGCAAGGCAGCTATGAGAGCCCTAGGTATGAAAAGTATGATCGGAGACAATATATCAGATATCACCTCGACCTTGACAGCACCTAAACCTATCTGGAAAAATATCAGAAATACGAACCAGAAGATGAAGATGCTTATGAAGTGAGAAACATTTTCAAAGCCTATGCTTCTAAAATGCTTGTCTATTCTCACTTTCTTCATGGCCTTTTCGAAACCTACCTTCTCCAGGAACTTCCTGAAGGCTTTTGCTATCACTTTTCCGACTAACCAACCGATCAGTATGAACACTATCAGGAATATCAGTCCCGGCATGATCTTCCAGAACTGTGCTTCCATCTCCGCGAACGGTTCACCTAGTCCTCCTAACTTAATTCCAGCATCATACAATGCATCTGCTATAGGATGTGTCATATCTATCCCTCAAAAAAATAAACGTTAACGGTATATTTAAAGTTTAGCTCTTATATTCTGTTATATGTATTA
>JBNJFO010000061.1:0-8546 GCA_051746905.1 Thermoplasmatota archaeon | reverse complement strand
GAAAGGACAACATCGATCTCGCCAGCGATTATGGAGATCTTGTTGACGAATTCATCTTCTCTGAGATCACCCTGGTAGAAGTTTACACCTTCTATATCTCTCATCCTTTCCAAGTCCAATGCCAGAACGTTACCCTCGCCCACCTGCTCGACGGCGTATTGGCTCCAACCACCGGGGGATGCTCCCAGATCTACAACTGTTTTCCCCTCGTTAAATATATTGTATTTTTGATCGATCTGCATCAGCTTGTAAACAGCTCTGGACCGGTACCCCTCTTCCTTGGCTTTGTAGTAATAGCCGTCCTTCCTTTTGTACGCTGACATCGAAAGAAACCATGATGCCCCATTACTTAATTCTTCTGAATCTTAACAACAGCAAATATTTATCGAACAGAAAGTTTTTAATCCTAAAGTTTAATCATAACCACATGAAAGAGAAAGATGCCTTCGATAAAGTACTGAAATCCGTGAAGAGGGTCAGAGAAGGTGGAGAGAAGCCCAAAGACGACCTCTTTTCCATGGACAAGTACGTCTGTGACCTCTGTCAGGGAGTTAGAAAGAGAGAAGGCATCACGCAGTGTGGTTTCTGCGGGAGATGGGTCTGTAAAGACAACTGCTGGAACGATGAATTGAAAGCATGCGAGAGCTGCAGCGGACTGATCTTACTAGCCAACCATGGAAAAGGCGAAGCAGAAAAGAAAAACAAAGATAAGGAGGAAGATTAGATGAGCGGGATAGACGAGACCAGGAAGCTTCTAGGTTGGGACCGAAGATTGTATACTATGGAAGAAGAGGATGAGCATGTAGATATGGGTAAATTCATGTTGGTTTTCTTTTTACTGGGTACACTGTTCGGTATGGCTATCACTGAGCTTATCATACCTTATCTGCTCGAACTTGAGATGGTGGTTCTATGAAGATATTGTTGATACATTCAGATTATTTGAGATACCAGGTTAAGAAAAAGACCCCAGTCGCTGAAAAGATAGAAGAAGAGATGAAAGAAGGGGAGATGGAAGAATGTCTCTCGGTTTTCACCGCTGTGGAAAAGAGCGACGAGGGTAAGGAAGAAGATGTTGCCCAGCAGGGAGTCGATTCGATCATAGACACGGCTGAAAAGCTCGGTGTCGAGAAGGTAATGATCTATCCCTACGCACATCTGAGCTCGGAACTTTCCAATCCTGATACGGCAGTGGATGTGCTTAAGAAGATCGAAGGTAAACTAAAGGATGACTATCAAGTCCATAGATCGCCGTTCGGCTGGTACAAAGCGTTCCAACTGAGCTGTAAAGGTCATCCGCTATCTGAGTTATCCAAAGAGATTGTAGCAGAGGGTGGAGAGGAAGAGGAGGTCGTATCGAAGGCGCTTCAAGCCGAGGAGGAGATGGAATCTTCATGGGGTATACTGGATACCGATGGAGAGTTCCATGAAATCAATATTGAAGGCACGGAAGTGAGTGGGTACGATTTCAGCGAACAAGAAGAATTGAGGATATTCGCAGCTTACGAGGCCGGTGAAAAGGAAAAAAGAGGTATGGGATCACATCATATAGACCTCATGAGAAGCCACGAGCTGGTTGATTATGAACCGGGTTCCGATCCTGGCAATCTCAGATACTACCCGAAAGGAAGGATGATCAAAGGACTGCTCGAAGATTACGTGAGTGAAAGGACGAGAAAGTACGGTGCTATGGAAATAGAATCACCGATAATGTACGATATGGAACATCCAACACTGAAAAGCTACCTCAACAGGTTCCCAGCAAGACAGTACAACATCCAGACCCCTGATAAGAACGTGTTTTTAAGGTTTGCAGCATGCTTCGGTCAATTCTTGATGGCACACGATATGACGATATCTTATCGGAACTTACCTCTCAGATTATACGAGCTTACCAAGTATTCCTTCAGGGTGGAGCAAAGAGGAGAACTCACAGGTTTGAGAAGACAGAGAGCTTTCACGATGCCTGACAGCCACGCTCTATGCAGAGACCTCGAACAGGCCAAGGAAGAGATGATGGTAAGGATGGATCTAGCCAAATCGGTGGTCAACAGCATCGGTATCGGAGTCCCTGGAGATCTGGAGTTCGTGGTGAGATGCACCAGAGATTTCTTCGAAGAGAATAGAGAACATCTGGATGATCTCGTAAAGAATTACGGCAAACCCGCATTGATAGAGATATGGGATGAGAAGTTCTTCTACTTCGTTTTGAAATACGAGTTCAATTTCATCGATCCGCTTGGAAGAGCCAGTGCTCTGGTAACCGACCAGATCGATGTAGAGAACGGTAAAAGATACGATATCAATTTCGTAGATGAAGATGGAGAAGAGAAGCATCCGTATATACTACATCTGTCTCCCAGTGGTGGTATAGAGAGAGTCATGTTCACACTGCTGGAAAGAACCGGTATGCAGATGGAGAGAGGCGAAAAGCCGATGCTGCCATACTGGCTGTCTCCGACACAGCTAAGATTCGTGCCCATATCAGATGACGAGGTAGGATATGTAGAGGATCTGTCTGAGAATATAGATGACGTCAGGATCGATATAGACGACACGGATAGAACAGTTGGGAAAAAGATCAGAGACGCAGAGAAGGATTGGATCCCATATGTTGCTGTAGTCGGTCCAAACGAGGTAGAGAGCGGTAAACTTTCAGTCAGGATAAGAGAGAAAGGTGAACAAGTCGATATGGAACTGAAAGAGCTCAAGGAGCTACTGAAAGAGAAACAGGGTAACATGCCGTTCAGATCGATTCCAGTACCCAAGATGATCTCCAAAAGACCCGTGTTCGTAGGATGAATACTGAAGGACAATATTTATATCTATGAAGCCTTTTGTTTCGCCGCAATCCAAGTATCCAAAGGTATAAATTTAAAGAGGAAACAATATGGGAAATATAAGACCAACATACATAAAAAGAGTCGCTATCGAGCTCGTTGAGAAGTATCCAGAGGAATTCAAGAAGGACGATTATCAGCATAATAAGAAACTAGTAGATGAACTGACCGATGTCGATTCCAACATGATGAGGAACAAGATCGCAGGATATATCGTCAGATACCTTAAGAGAGGAGAATAGTTTTATCTTTATCTTCAAACTTCATTGGTTTTTTTCTAGAGTTTTTTCAGCTACACTCAAGCATGATAATAGATCGTCCATTGTATGTAGCAGTTGCATAGACGAAGAAGCTTCTGCTGTGCATGTTATGATATTACCTTCGATTTCTAGATGGATATATTCTTCGTTATCAGGTTCTAAAGAAGATGCGATCATCTGGGCTGTCTTTTCGTCATCGTACTCCAGTATCAGTTCGCAGTCGATATCTGACATCATCTTGAGATCGATTCATGAGATAAAAAACCATCGAATCTTACCTTGGATAGTAATACATTAAAATTTTATAATATCGCTTACATTGTCAGGTGGGATATAATGGTAAAGATATTGGTATGTTACTATTCAAAATCTGGGAACACCGAGAGGATGGCAGAAGAGATCGCAGAAGGGATGAAAGCGAGTGAAGTGGACGTTCAGATCGATCTTAAAAAGGTCGAAGAAGTCGATGTCAAAAGTATGACGGATTACGATGGTATAGTTTTGGGCTCACCCACATATTACGGCCTTCCATCTGCAGAGATGAAAAAATTACTGGACGAGAGTATAATGCATCATGGAAAACTAGACGGTGTGGTAGGCGGGGCTTTCTCATCGAGCGCTAACACCGCCGGGGGTAACGAAACCACGATAATCGCTCTGATAGAATCCCTTCTGATCCACGGGATGATAGTGAAGGGTATGCCTAAGGGTGATCACTTCGGACCTGTGTCTATCGGTGAGCCAGATGAAAAAGAATTGAAACAGTGCAAATATTATGGAAGATGGATGGCAGAATTCATAGAAGAGATAAAAGGGTGATCAGGGGTGAAAAATTGGAATTCAGAGATGTGGTAAAGGAAAGGCGGAGTATAAGAAGTTACACGGATGAAGAGATACAAAAAGAGGATATATATGAAATATTGAAGATCGGGCATATGGCACCCTCGGCAGGGAACCTACAGGCCAGGGATTTCATCATCGTGAACTCAAAAGAGACTAAAACAAGATTGAAGAAAGCCGCATATGGACAAAAATTTATCGAAGATAGTGCATGGGTCATCGTGGTCTGTGCCAACGAAGAAAGGTCGGCTAAGAGATATGGCGATAGGGGAAGACGACTTTACTCGGTCCAGGATGCTTCAGCAGCGGTAGAGAATATACTGCTGGCAGTAACCGATAAAGGCCTTGGAGCAGTTTGGGTCGGGGCCTTCGACGAAGAATGGGTGACAAATATACTAGACATACCCGACGGTGTCAGGCCGGTAGCCATGATACCCATAGGTCATCCAGATAAGATATCGAAGGAACCACCTAAGATGGATGTCGAAGAATTAACTCATGAAGGAAGTTGGTGATAAAGATGGATATGGAAGATATAGATATATTAGACGCGCACGTGCATCTGGGCCCCTCGGGTGAGTGGGTACCTTACGTTAAACCGGCGGTCACAAAAGAAGAAGTTATCAAGGCGATGGATGATGCAGGTGTAGAAAGGTCGATAGTTTTTCCTAATCCCGTGCCAGGTGATAGATATCCAGAGATGAACGATATGATCGCTGAGGCGGTCGAAAGCTATCCCGAAAGATTGATCGGTTTCGGTAGAGTTGATCCAAGAAGGGGTGACGAGGCTGTAGAGGAAGTTGAAAGATGTGCCGATATAGGACTGGAAGGTATCAAACTTCACCCGTTCGTTGAAACATATCGGCCGGATCATCCTCATTTCGAAAGATTGTTCGATACGATATACGTGTTGGATATGATAATCTTGAGTCATACAGGTACAAATTTCGCGTCACCAGGATACATGGGGAAGGTCCTAGAGGAAAGAGAAGATTTGAAACTGATACTAGGTCATCTCAACGAAGGGTGTATCTCGATAGCAGGTGATTACGAGAACACATATGTTGATACTTCCGGCTCCAGGGTTTACATGCTGAACCATGCTGTTGAAAAGATACCTGAAAAGATCGTATTCGGATCCGATTTTCCATATCTGAACTACGAAGTCCAGAAAAAAGTCGTAGAAGAATGTGATTGTTCTGATAGGGAGAAAAAGGATATATTCAGGGATAATATTCTACGGTTGTTAAAATGAAGAGTGGATTGGAGAAACATGAATAAACTGCACGTTCTGAGATACGGTGAGATAGGTACCAAAGGGAGGAGAGTGAGGAACAGCTTCGAATCTATCCTGATCGATAATATCGAAAGGACTTTTTTGAAAGAGAACCAGGAAGTGATAATCGATAGAAAAAGGGGGAGGTTGTACGCGTACTGCGATGAAGATTCAGCGTATCTGTTTTCAAGGGTTTTTGGTCTTGTTACTTACAGTCCAGCTGAAGAAGTCTCTTCTGATATGGAAGATATAAAAGATCACAGTAAAAAGTTCAGCGAGGGTAAAGAAGGGACCTTCGCAGTGCGAGCTACCAGGACAGGCAGTCATGATTATTCCAGTCCACAGTTAGAAGCCGAAGTCGGCGCTGCAGTTCTGAAGGATAACCCGGACTTAGATGTGGATCTAGAAGAACCCGATAATACACTAAATATAGAAGTGAGGAACAATCGCGCATACCTATTCACAGACAAATATCCGTGTCCAGGAGGACTTCCTTTGGGGTGTCAGGGTAAGATCGCGGGTTATCTGGAAGATGAAAACGATTTTATCGCTACCTGGATGATGATGAAAAGAGGAGCTAGAGTCTATGTCTTCAGGTCTGATGATATAGAGGAGAAGCTGTATGAACGTTTAGATCGATGGGACCCTAATCTCAAGATGGTGGGAGAAGGTACGAAAGATGGTTTCTTCGGGAAAAAATTTTCAGAGAATATCAAAGGTCTAGTGATAGGACAGACACTGGATGATATCTATGTAGGCGATAACGATCATGAACTTCTAAAAAGTGATGGAGATTTACCCGTTTTTAGACCTCTCATAGGATTTACGGATGAAAGGATAGTGGATTATTTAGAGAAGATAGATGATCTAGAACACCTTGTATAACAGACCGACATCAAATTGATTATTTTTAGTAAATGTTATAAGGAAAGAATTTATTCTTTGGGTTACATGTTATATAGGTCATCTGAGAAAAATGATTTGTCAAATTTTATTAACATCATCGTGAGGTGGGAAAGATAATTGGAGATGATAAAAAGAAAGGTGTTCTAGTTTATTCTCCTATCCACGAGATACATCAAGCTTCGATGACCAGTAGAGAGAATCCTGAAAGATTGTCAAGAGGGTATAAGTATATAAAAAATCGAACTGACATACTTGATCATTTTGATCTCATAGAAAAATATGAGCCAGCTACTGATGAAGAATTGGAAAGTGTTCACGAGAAGACGTATATCGATTTTATAGAGGGTTACTGTAAGAAAGGTGGTGGGTTTCTCGGAGATAGTACTTACGTTCAAAAAGGCTCGTGTAAAGCGGCTCGATATTCCGCTGGAGGAGCGATAGAGGCCTGTCGAAAAGTCGTTGGTGACTACGATACTTCCTTCGCTCTTATCAGACCACCTGGCCACCATGCAAAACCCGATAACTATGGAGGTTACTGTCTATACAATAACGCAGCTATCGCAACTAGATGGCTCCAAAAGAAAAATAAAAAGAAGATCATGATATTGGATTGGGACGGCCACGCTGCGAACGGTACCATGAGAGTATTTTACGAAGACCCCACAGTTCTGAATATATCGATACATCGAGATCCAGAGGGGTTTTACCCACACGATGGTTTTGCTCACCAGGTCGGAAAGGGAGATGGCATAGGATACTGTGTTAACGTGGGTCTACCTGCGGGTGCTGGTGATCAGGAGTTCAGGAAGACGTGTGAGGAGATCGTATTCCCGTTGGCAGAAGAATTCGATCCTGATTTTGTTATCGGATGTAACGGTTTTGACTCTCATCATTCAGATTCGGTGGTTGGGTTAAGTTACACCTCAGACAGTTATTTCTTCATAGCTTCCGAACTTGCTAAAAGATACCGAGGTGATCTAGCGATACTTATGGAAGGTGGTTATGAAAAATTCAACGGTAAATTATTACATACCATACTTTCGGGATTATCCCATAACAAGAATCCATACGAAGAGATGGACGATCTTTCAAGATCCGTTATCCAGAAGGGTAGTGTGTGTAAAGACACTAACAAGAAGATCGAAGAATTGAAGATGATCCTATCCGATTATCCATTGGGGAAAGTGTTCAAAAATGATCGTTGAGAAGAAAACTATAGATATCAATGAAAAAGAAATTTTGGATGCTGTTGAGATAAAGGATAAGGGAGAAATAAAATACTATAGTTATAATTACAAAGTCAAAAGCGACGGGAGATGGAAGATCTATGTCCGTTGGGATAACTTCCAGAAACAGCCTCATCTAGATAAATACGATGAGAACGAAAATCTGGTCGAAAGCGAACCCAGCAGGGATAAGAGTCTAGATGAGATATTGGAACTGATCGGCATATTCGGCAAAAATTTGGTTTCCATGGACCTTTCCAGGATGTAAGCTATATGAAGGTGTTAATGTACAATTAGATATGGGGTAGAAATATGAAATTGAAGATGATAAAGGATCTCACGGATAACGATATCGATAAATTGATGAAGGAGATCATAGAAAAACACGACACCCCACATAAACTTAAATTGAGGACTTCTAGAACCGGTTGTAGGAACCCAAATATGGTCGATGAGTACATGATATACAAAGCTCTGGATGAAGGAGCGGACTATAGAGAGACTAAAGTTTTGACATCCGTCGAATCCATATCATCTATGACCCCGAAAAGGGTTGAACTCATCAATTATCTTACCAAAAATGAGCCTGGTTCCATCAATGAATTAGCAGAAGGGCTTGGAAGGGATTATAAGAATGTATACGACGATATAAGATCGCTTAATGAAAATGGAATAGTTGAATTGAACAAAGAGGGGAAAAGCAGGAGACCCGTAGTGAATTTAGATAAATTGATAATCGATTTTACATAATGTTTACATATAATACCATAATAGATGTCTAAGATTACTGGCTTATATATTTATTAATTACACCATACATCCATTTTAATCAGATCTCAGCGAAAGTTTTTTAAACTATTATTCGATACGTTATATCAAGGTGTACTAATTGAAGGCTCAGAAAGTAGATAATGTAAGTTTCGCTATTGAACAGGAAGATCCAGATGTTCGATTGAATCTGGTCAATAAAGAAGGTGCACTTTATCTTTCATTATCTGATCTGTTTTTAAGAGAGGACGGTAACTGGTACGAGATACCAATAGAGAAATTGCAGGATATAGAGGTTCTGAGCAAGGAGCCACTTGAACTAAAGTTCAGTATCCCTTCTTTAAACATAAAAGTTAGAGGGGAGTATGCAGAGAAACTTCTTGCCTTGAGACATCTTTTATTACCTTACATTCAAGAGAAGATATTAGAT
>JBNJFO010000060.1:0-8548 GCA_051746905.1 Thermoplasmatota archaeon | reverse complement strand
ACCATCCTTTCAACTTCTTCTACCACAGCTTTACCGCCGATGGCTTCAGGGTATATGATATGATGCACTTTTTCTTCGATCTCGTCTTTTAATCTTTCAGAATGGACCCTGGCGATGATATCACAATCCGGGTTCATCTTCCTTATCTCGTTTATCAGGAGGACCGTATCCCTTTCTCCCGGTATAGTTTCCACGACCATATCCGCCTTATCCACGTTCGCTTTCTCGAGGATGTGGGTACTGGTGGCGTCTCCGTAGATGTATGGGAAGTTCAACTCTTCAAGATACGGTATCTTGCTTGGGTCATGATCGATTATGATGAACGGTTTTCTGGCTTTGATAAGTGAATCCACCGTCAGGTGACCTACCGTTCCGTAACCTATGAGAACGACATGATCCTTCAGTTCTTTATCTGATCTAGAGATCTTCTTTTCCGCCGCGGACGGGAACAATCTATTGGTGAGCTTCCCTAACCGTTCAAAGTTCCTGAACCAGTCGTATATATGGTCACTCTTCGTAATTGAATAAGGAGTTATCATGATGGTTACGAGGGCGACGATGACCACAGAAGAATAAAGTTCAGATGTGATCACGCCCTCTAAGTAGCCCAATTCGGCCATTATGAAGGAGAATTCTCCGATCTGTATCAACCCTAGACCGACCTTGAACGCGGTCTTCGTGGTATATCCGAATATCTTAGATGAGAGCGCGAATATGGCGAACTTACCACCGACCATCACCACTATCAAGACCAGTATGAAAAATAGGTTTCCGCTGGCTAAGAATATGTTGAGCGACATACCCACGGATACGAAAAATATCACGACGAAGATGTCCCTGAGAGGTCTTATCTTATCCACTATCTCCAAGCCGTATTTACTCTCCGCGAGTACTAGACCTGCTAAAAAGGATCCCAATGCCAGCGGTATCCCCAGCATGTAGGCCAAAGAAGCGGTCCCCAAGCTCATGACCAATACAATGATCAGAAATAATGTCTTATCTTCCACAGCACTCACAGCATCTAATATGATGGGTAATACTGTCCTGCCCATCAATAATAGAAGTGCTACGAAGGCTAAAGTTAGGATTATCGGAGATATATAATTGAAAACGTCGTTACCCTGAACTAAAAATATGTTCGACAACAGTGCCACGATGATGATCACCCCGACGTCCTGTACTATCAGGAGGCCTATCATTATCCTGCCCGCGAGTTCCCTTTCCTCCCCCAGATTCTGGAGAACTTGGATCACTACGATGGTACTGCTTATGGCAAGGATCGAACCCAAGAAGACGGATTGTGCAACCCCAAGGTTGAAGAACATACCGATCCCCAACCCCAGTAAAAATATGAAAGTCATCTCGACGATGCCGCCGAAGACCGATACCTTCCATATCTTTTTCATTATCTTAGGAGAAAATTCCAGCCCCACAACGAAAAGGAGTAAAGTCACGCCTATCTGAGCCAATACGTGAACATCCTCCACTTTTCCCACCAACCCCAGGGCGTAGGGTCCTATCGTTATACCGGCTAAGATATAACCTAAAATAACAGGTTGTTTGAGTTTAGAAGCGATGTATCCAAAGATCAGTGCCGCGAATAAGATCACGGCTAGATCAAATAGCAATCTGATACCTTCGATATCCTCGATCAATATATTTTCGAGCATCCTTATATTTTGATAAAACGGAGATGATATTTAACTTTATTTTGTGATTTCTTACATTCTTCGATCATCCCATCGATGTTTTTATTAGTCAAGAAACATTTCTATAGAGTGATGACACACTATGATATAATCAAGATCAAGGAAGACGGGAAGGTGGAATTGCCTGAAGAAGCGGTCTACGAGATCGGTTTGTTGAAGGGAGCATATTTTCTACTCGAGATAAGCCCTGAGATGAAGGAAGGCCGTCTGGAACACATAGCGCTACCCGGGAAGAACTTGATCGAGGTCGATCTCGTGGTGAAAGACGAGCCGGGTGTGCTATCCACTATCAGCGGCATGTTCGCGAAGCATAACGTCAACATATTGTTCAACGAAAGCGAAGAGATAAGTCCAGAAGAGGCCGTATTGATCCTGGTCTTGGATACAGGTAAGATGGATGTGACTGTAGATGAAATGAAGAGGGGTCTTTCGAGTAGGGATGAGGTATTGGACATATCAATAAATGATATAGATTAAAAGTGTTACCACCATCAATACGAACACCGATGTGTACAGGTTTATCTCGCTACCCAGTCCCTTCATATCTCTAGAAAAATATCTAGGCACCTTCTTTTCGAACAATTTAGCCCGTTTCAATAGGACGAACACCGCCAGAGCGATGCCGATGAGTACCAGGTCGATGATCTTCAGTTTCGGATAGTAATATACGCCGAAAGCCAACGTCAGTATCGCCACGATGAAAGTGATCATCCCTTCTATACTGTGGTATTGCTTGCCTAGACTTTTCAGATTGAACAAGCTGTAATTCAGATTGATGAAGTAAGTCAAAGTTCCTATCGAGCCGATGTAGAACAGGTAGACGCCGAATCCAGACAGGCCAGATAGTATCTCGTGTTTACCGAAGGCACCTATCAAGGGTGAGACCCCTCCGATGGCCAACGTCAATATTATGATCGACAGCATCAACAGGTTATCGTTTTTGCACGAGAGCTCGTCTATATTTTTCGTGCCGTATCTGGTGATCAGAACCCCTACTCCAAGGAAGAGCCCAGACTTGAATAAGGCGTGAGCGAAGGCGTAATGGACCGCTGCAGAGGCGTTCAATGTCGCTATGGCCAGCAGGATGAAACCCATCTGAGATACAGTTGAATATGCCAGTATCTTCTTCACGTTCTTCTGAAGTATCGCCATAACGATACCGAACAATATCGAGGAGAACGCTATTATCATGAGCGGCAGGGTCAAGAACTCGATATCCGTGTACACCAGGAACAGTATCATACCGAACACTGGAACTTTCACCGTGAGACCAGACAACAGTGCGCTGACCGGTGTATCGGCTTTAGAATGTGCGTCTGGAAGCCAATAGTGAAGTGGAAATATACCCGCTTTGGTGATGAACGCTACGAACGCCATGGCTATGGCTACCTTCACCTCCGTGGTCATCACGATGTTTTGTGATATCAAATTTAGATTGAGGGTTCCTGTGTTCATATATATGATACCGATGGAGAAAATAAAAAAGAAAGATGAGAGAAAGAACAATATCAAGTATCTAAAGGATGCGTGTTTAGCTCCTTTCGCGTTCGAACATGCGACCATTATGACAGATGATACCGACGCTATCTCCATATAGATGTAAAAATTGAACAGGTCCCTCGTCAAGAAGCAGCCCATCATCCCACTGTAAACCAGCAGGATCAGCGGTAACATAGATTTGTCTGAGATCGGATCTTCTTTTTTGACATGTTTACCAAAATAAAATATACTATAGATGCCCACCAGAGAGAACACTATCAATGTGGCCAAAATCAAGTAGTGGTTCAGATCGTTTATTCCTATCTCGATACCCGATATCCTGGTCCATCCCCCAACAACCATTTCCACGGGATAATCACCCATGTTTACAATGAACACGATCCAGGGTGAAAATATACCCATCAAGAAAAATGATTTTACATATCTTTCCAAAGGATCAAAAACCGTAGAGAGCATACCGAAGAAAGCGAAAAACAACGGTAGAGTCACTATTAATGGGATCACTTTTCATCACTCCTCATCTCAATATTCTCGACCATTATCACACCCTGATAAAACACAATATATTTAACTTTAATTTCTAAACTACTAGCAATATGATCGAGCGATCTGTGATCTGCACAGATCAGTAGATGATGTAGGCTAACAACACGATCATCACCGAGACGAACACCGATGTGTACAGGTTTATCTCGCTACCCAGCCCCTTGATATCCTTCGAAAAATATCTAGGCATCTTCTTTTCGAACAATCTAGCCCGTTTCAATAGGACGAACACCGCTAAAGCAGCACCGATGAGTACCAGGTCGATGATCTTCAGTTTTGGATAGTAATATACGCCGAAAGCCACCGTTAGTATCGCCACGATGAAAGTGATCATCCCTTCTATACTGTGGTATTGTTTACCCAGACTTTTCAGATTGAACAAGCTGTAATTCAGATTGATGAAGTAAGTCAAAGTTCCTATCGAGCCGATGTAGAACAGGTAGACGCCGAACCCGGATAACCCGGACAATATTTCGTGTTTACCGAAGGCCCCTATCAAGGGTGAGACCCCTCCTATGGCCAACGTCAATATTATGATCGACAGCATCAGCAGATTGTCGTTTTTGCACGATAGCTCGTCTATGTTTTTCGTACCGTATCTGGTGATCAACACTCCTACTCCAAGGAAGAGCCCAGACTTGAATAAGGCGTGAGCGAAGGCGTAGTGGACCGCTGCGGAGGCGTTCAACGTCGCTATAGCCAGCAGGATGAATCCCAACTGAGATACAGTTGAATAGGCTAATATCTTCTTCACGTTCTTCTGAAGTATCGCCATAACGATACCGAACAATATCGAGGAGAACGCTATTATCATGAGCGGCAGGGTCAAGAACTCGATATCTATGTACACAAGGAACAGTATCATACCGAATATAGGCACTTTTTCTGTCAAGCCAGATAGCATCGCACTGATAGGCGTATCGGCTTTTGAATAGGCCTCTGGGAGCCAAAAGTAAAGTGGAAATATCCCCGCTTTGGTGATGAACGCAACGAAGGCCATGGATATAGCTACCTTCACCTCCGTGGTCATGACTATATTTTCTTTTATCATATAAAAATTGAGGGTTCCGGTGTTCATATATATGATACCTATGGAGAATAGGAAAAAAAATGTAGAGAGTAAAAATAATACCAAGTACCTGTAAGCAGCCCGCTTAGAACCTTCTTCTCTAGAGCAGGAAACTAATATGATAGATGAGATTGACGCAATCTCGGTATAAACAAAAAAATTGAACAGATCTCTTGTCAAGAAACAACCGAGAACACCGCTGTAAGCCAGCAGGATAAGAGGTAATACAGACTTACTTGAGATCATATCTTTCTTTTTGACATGTTTATCGAAATAAAATAAACTGTAAACCCCTACTACTGAAAATACTATCAAAGCGGCAAATATCAAGTGAAAGTTCAGTTCGTCTATCACGACCTCGATGCCCGATATCCTAGTCCATCCGCCTATAACCGTTTCCACGGGATAATCACTCATATTCATTAGGAATACAGACCAGGGCGAAAATATCCCCATCAAGAAAAACGCTTTTACGTATCTCGTGGTAGATTTAAAAAAGGTCGAAAGCATCCCGAAAAAAGCGAAAAACAGCGGTAGAGTCACTATTAATGGTATCACTTTTCATCACTTCTCATCTTCAATATCAGGGCCAGTGCGAAAGCAGTTTCCGCCACATCTATGACCAAGGTGGTCAGCATGAGTGTTGCAGGCAAAGGATCGACCATACTATCATTGATGATGAGCGGTGCGTTACCTCCTGAAACGTGGCCCAGACTCGTGAAGAACAGAAAAACACCGGTGGACAGTACGTTTATCGAGATGACCTGTTTGATCAGGTTTCTATTCGTGATCAGACCGTAGAGGCCGATGAGTAGTAATATGACCCCTGCTAACTGGGCGTTCAGATATCCGCCTGTGATAGATTCAATCACGTTCAGTCCACCTCAACAGCATGTAGAATAATAATGTGAAGGCCACACCGACCTTGAACCCGATCAGGATGTTGAATAGAACGACGGTCCCTCCGCTGAATAGCGTACCGGGTTCTCCACCCCTCAAGAAGTTCAAAAAGTACGCCCCGAAGGCCAGGCCGATCATGGATGTTAGGATTATCAACAGTCCGGATACACTCTCGATCACTTTGACGAGTTTTACACTGAAAATATCCTGGACAGCCTCGTATCCATGAGAGGTTATTAGCATGATGACGGCGACAGACAATATCACGCCTCCCTGAAAACCCCCGCCAGGGTTGATATGCCCGTTGATTATAAGATAGGCTCCGTAGGCTACCAAAAAGGGGGAGATCAGTCTCGAACTGTTCCTAACGATAGACGACATCCTCATTCCTTTTCACCCCCGAGTATGATATAGACCCCGTAAACCGCCGTGAACAGAACTACCGTTTCACCCAGAGTATCGTAGGCCCTCCAGTCCGCTAGGATCGCGGCGACGATGTTACTGATGCCGACCTCTTCCCAGTTATCGACATAGTGGTCGTAACTGTCACTCCTCTTCCTAGAATAATCAAGGGGTAAGAGAAGGGAGGCGAGTACCAAAATCAACAGGACGGCGACTAACCGTTTTTTGATTTTTTCACCCCCTCGATAGTGTAGATGAACGTCCCGATCAGCAGAGCACCGATGACCGCTGCTGAAAGTGCCACATCCGGAGCTTTGAGTTGGAACATGATAACGATCAAGAAAGTGCTGAGGAGAGCGAGTTCGACCACCGCATTCAACAGGTCGTCCTCTTCGACGATTATCAGAGCGAGGAATATCATCGAGAGCAGTATGACCTCATGGATTATCCCTAGCATACATGTCCACCTCCACATCTGGTTTTATACCGGCTTTGTGACTACCCCTGGCCAGGGCGTGTGATATCATGGGGTTAATCAGGGCTATAAGGAACATGAGTATCAGGAATTTTACCTTGATGATCAGTGGGGCTTGTACGAGTAAAGCAGCCGCTAAAAGGATGCTCATGGCTCCTCCGGTATCACATTTCGTAGCGGCGTGCAGTCTGGTGTATACATCAGGGAATCTGAGGATACCTATCATCCCGAAGACCATGATCGACGTCCCCATGAGCAGGAGAAGGGCCTCTATTATCATCTTTTAGCCTCCTTCTCCATATGTTTGGCCAATATCAAGTTCGCTACCCCATTCACCATCAAGAGTACTATCGCAAGGTCCAAAAGATAATATTCTTCCACCAAGATCGAGAAGATGGCGATCACTACGACCAATTTAGTGGTGATGGTGTTGAATCCGACCACCCTGTCCGGTAGGGTAGGTCCTACCACAACTCTATAGATCAAGATAAAGCTGGTTACGAGAAGTACTATCATCGTCAGCCCTAGTGGACTCACCAGAATATTTTCTTCAACCATCTCTCTACGTCTCCTTTGATCTCATCTCCCGCTTTCTCGGAATTGAGGGTTTTCATATCTATCCAATGCACATACAGGTTGGTCTTGTTGAGCTTTTTATGCATATCCAGAGTCAGTGTTCCAGGTGTCAGGGTTATAGAATTTGCCAGTATGGTCGTGCCTGTGTTGGATTGCAGATCGGATTCTATCTTGATTATACCCGGATCTATATCCATGAAGAGTGCATGTTTGGCTACCTTCACGTTACTCTCTATCAACTGGAAGGCCATTATGAATATGTACTGTGGTATCTGGATTATAGAGAGGTTGACGATCTTCTTCACGAGGTTACCTTCACATCTGAGATCGTCGGTGAGGTTCTCGTACATGAACGCAGATATTATTATGGCCACCGAGCCTCCCACCAAGATATTTTGCCAGTGTAAGCTGCCGCTGACGATGATCCAAAACACTAGTATCGTTATCCATGTCAAGATCATCTTCTCCTGCATAGGAAGTTTCTTGCTCACCAATCTCTCTGACTCGTACCTCTTCTTGATCTCTTCGATCCGTTCCTTGAGGTAATATGGCATCCTACTCATAAATCTCTAGTTAGCATTATAACTAAGAAGTTATTATTTCTTTTGATTAAACTTTTTGATCAGGTGATCTTTGATATTACTATAAAAAAATACCTTAATGTTCTTTAGCCCAGTTGTATTCCTTCATCTTCGAGGATTTGCCGAAACCACAGGCTGCACAGAATTTCTTACGAACGTGGTATGACTTCTTGCCGCATCGTCTGCATTTGATATGGGTCGTACCCTTGGATTTCTTTCCCTTGGAACTAGTTCCTTTACTCATCTTATCAGCTCTTTTTCTTTAAGGTGAGATGTATATAACGTTATCCCCTCTGACCAGCGCCATCCTGAGTTCCCTGGTCTGCTCACCATCTATGATCTCTTTCACATCTCTCATGACCAGATTAAGATGGGGGTCGTATCCGTCTAGTTTTCCTCTGTATTCCTTTCCATATCTCAATGCCACTATAACGTGGTTTCCGATGTTACGATTCAACACTGAGAGGGGTCTGTTATCTTCCATATTGTTTGGATTATATACTGCCACTACTTAAAACTAATGCCTATTTTAAGGGGGAACTGAACAGCATGTTATTGTTATTCGCAAAAAAGTGCAAAGATATAAATACACTTCAAGTATAATTTATACTAAGCAAAAAGACATAGAATACATTTGTGGAGGTCTAATGATGGAGAAGGTCTCGCTGAAGGGTATATCAACAGAGTCTAAGATCGAGCTGATCGAAGAATTAGGATTAAAATCTGACGGTACTTACGTTTATGATGAGGGGGAAAAGGTAAAAGATCCATATATAGAGGACGATATCTT
>JBNJFO010000059.1:0-8631 GCA_051746905.1 Thermoplasmatota archaeon | reverse complement strand
TTAATGGGCTAAGAGAATATGTAAATATTCTGTGGTGCGAGTTTATCTATGATAAACGAGCTATTAGAAAATCTGTGATTTTCTGATTGGTCCATTAACAAATCTCTGATTTTTAATGGACATAGAGAATGCGTAAGCATTCTTGCTAGTCCATTTTTCCACGAAAAATGGTGAATTAGAAGCTATGCTTCTGAGTGGTCCACTAACAAATCTTCGATTTTTAGTGGGCTGCGAGAATGTAGCCACATTTTCATTTGTCAATTTCAATCATACCTGCTAATTCTTACTTTTAGTTGTCGTGTTCCTCTAGACCGGGGACACAGACCTCGAGCTACACAACTATTTAAAAATAACAGATTTGTGTTTACAAAAAACTTTTGTCAGAGCGAAGTTACGATCAGTATCACCGCGTTGACGGTCAACCCCACCAGAACGAACCATCCGAACAACTTCTCTGGTATGTTTTGGAATATCTTGATGCCTATCCATGCACCTATGAAAAGAGCGGGTATAGCTATCAGTGCCTCGCCGATGAGTGGAGCCGTTACAGAACCGGTGTAAGTTAAAACGCTCAGTCTGTACGCCATGAGAGTTCCGAAGAACGCCGTGAAAACCGCCTTCATCCTGGACCCTTTCCAGTACTCGTTTGCCACCATGAAGGCACCGTAAACAATCATGGGTGGACCGGGGATGGCCACCGCCCCTCCGAGTATACCCGCTAAGAACCCTGCGGTCAGTCCGGTCGGTATGCCCGGCTCTATCTCTTTCTCTTTGACCCACTCCTTCACGTACTCTGTCTGGCGCATCAGTGCGATCAGTACGACCGCTATGATCAGTATCACACCTATGGACAACCTCAACTGCTGTTCGTTGAGATTTTGAAAAACGTAGATCCCCAGCGGCATACCGAATATAAGACCACCAACTGGTACTATCCAATCTTTGAATCTAAAATCATCTTTCACGCTCCAGAAAACTCTCCCGTTGCTCACAACTGCAGTTATTGTAAATATCACCGAAGCTAATGCGGGATCTCTGAACAGTGGTAACAAGCCCATGGATACCTGAGCATATCCGAAACCCGCTATACCGTGGACCATGCCTGCTAAAAGTATCACTATAGATGTCAAGACTACAGTTATCGGATCCATCGCCACTCTATATCTTAATGTAGGAGGATATTTTTATATTTGTCTTCTAGTCGAAAAAATCTCTCTGTGATCTCCCTCACGGTAGCTTAACTTCACCGAAGGCCTTACCGCTTATCTGGACATAATATCCACTCTGGATGTAGAAATTAGAAATTGTTAGTGTATCTCCAGGGGTGACCTTCGAGTCTCCATCTTTGTCGTTCCATGTCATGCCGTTACCATCAGTTATCCCGCTGTTCTCCGGGAAAGATTGGAACTGCACTAATGTCTGTCCTTCGCTGTTCCTGATAGCATACATTAGGTCCGATGGATAAAGTTCTGTCAACACCCTGGTCTCTTCGATGGTCACTTTCCACTCATTGGAACCCATCTTCTCTGTTTCAAGGGAGAAATTCGACTGTGTGTCCGGATCTTCTTCCTTTGGGATCATGAACCAGAAGCCGAGATACCAATCCCCTTCTATCTTCAAGCTAAGAAGTTCCAGATTCAAGGTCTGGCTTTCGCTCTGTCCTTTTACTGAATAATTGATGTAGAGGACAGCGTATTCTTCCACATCTATTCCAAACCTTCCTTCCTCTTTGGATATCACTGTATGGATATAGTTTTCCACATCTAAGCTCAGATCATCTTCATACTTGGTCTCGATGCTGTTCAACTGGATAGATTCAAAATTAGCCAGGCTGTTGTTCTGGATTATGTCTTTTTTGTACTTAGTGTAGTTATCGCTGAACTTGATATCTGTCAATTCTAAAGCACCTTCCATATCTCCAGAACTTGATCTGGAAAGGTACTCTCTGAAAATATCTGCAGGTGGTGTCACTTGTTCTCCATTCCCTCCATCTTCAGTACATCCGGATAACGCTAAAGTGGTGATCATCAAAAGTAAAACCAAGCAAGCTAAACCATGTTTTTTCAAGATCATCTTTCAGGATTCAAAGTGTAGGTCTACCTATATAATCTTACTGACCGAGGTGGTCAATCACCAAATTTTTCGCCTTCTCCAGCGCATCTTCTCGACCCTCAGTCCTACTCCCGCCGCCTTGAGCTGTTTTGGGTGAACCTCCACCGCCTCCGTTTATCTCTTTTGCGGCTTCTCTCAACACGCTGGACATATCGACATCCAGATCATCGCTGCGTGAGAACACGAGCTTCACGTCATCTCCTTTGGAAGCCAACAATACGACCCTGCCTTCTTCAGAAGTGATCCTCTCGGCGGTGGCCAGCATCTGTTTAGTGTCCATATCGACCTGCGAAGTCACGAACTCGATACCATCTATCTCTTCACCCGGAAGCAGCTCTTCAGCGACAGCTATGGACTTGTACTTCTTCATATCCTCGAGTTCCTTCCCTCTTTCTTTCCACTCGTTGAAGAACCGCTCGGCGGTCTCTGGCAGTTTTTCAGGGATCACTTTGAACTGCTCAGCACTCTCTATCAGTAGGTCCTCCTGCTCCTGCACCCATTCCAGTGTTGACGTGCCGGCGGTGTAAGTCAACCTTTCCACGCCGTCCTGTATCCTCTGGGTGTTGATTATCTTGATCATGCCGATCTCGTTGGTGTTGTTCACGTGGGTACCGCCGCAAGCCTGGGCGTCGTAATCCTCTACATCCGAGATGTGAACCACTCGTATCACATCGCTGGTGGGTACACCTCCCTGGTAGAGCTTGAACCCGTACCTCTCTTCCGCTTCATCTCTAGAAAGTTCTTCCTTCACCACGGGTATACCGCTGAGAACCATGTCGTTGGCTATCTCTTCTATCCGTTTGATCTCTTCCCGAGTTATCCTCTTGTAGTGTGAAAGATCCAATCTAGCACTCTCAACGCTCTTCTGGGCACCCCTCTGCCATATGTGTTCACCCAAAACTTTCCTAGCAGCGCTTATGATAACGTGGGTGGCGGTGTGATGCCTAGTCAGTGTCATCCTGCGATTCCAGTCAACCTTTCCTTTAACCGTCTGCCCTTCCGGTATATTTCCATCTATCTCGTGCACAACCACGTCTCCTTCTTTCCTGACATGATCCACTTCGTAGGACTCATCATCCACGATCAGATCTCCTTTATCCGTCAACTGGCCTCCGCCTTCAGGGTAGAAAAGGGTCTTGTCCAATACCACTTCGCCCTCCTCGGAATATACCACTTCCGCTTCGAATTCCTGCTGGTTCGGTTCGTCGTAGTAGAGCAGTTCGGTGGGCGGCAGATCTAGTTCCTTCACAGCTTCTTTCTTCTCCATTTTCTCAGGCCCTTCGTGCCTGCTGGCTAGTATCTGGTTGAAGTTGTCAGGGATGTCAACTTTCACGTCGAACTGTTCGGACAGCTCTTCCACTATGGTCGGGTGTATCCCGTGGGTATCGTAGAAATCTATCAGCATATCCCGTGACAACTTACCACCTTTCTTCTTCTCTAGCTCCCTCTCGACCAACCTCTTCCCCCTTTCCAGCGTATCTTCGTACTTCTCTATCTCGCTGTCCAACATGTCCATGACGTGATCTTTCTTATCCAGGTCTATCACGTCGCTGAACTTCTCCATCTGTTTTTCTACGATGTCGTGGAGTTTCACCGCACCTCCGTATTTGTTTATCTGCCTTAAAGTCCTCCTGATGACCATACGGGCCAGATAACCTTCCTCGACGTTCGATGGAACAACACCGTCGGCCAGCATGAAGGCTATGGTCCTGCTGTGGTCAGCGATTATGAAAACGCTTTTCATATCGGAAAGGTGGCTCACCAGTTCTTCTCTATCCCGCTCGATGCCCATGGATGATAATCTCTTCATCAGTTCGTCCACGAGTTTCTCATCGGTGAAATCCTTCTCCATCCCGCCCGCCAAGCGAGTGTATTCTTCTATAATCTCCCGATATTCCTCATCATCTAGAGGATGCTCGATCCCGATCTTCTCACATATATCCGCTACCACATCCGGGTAAACGGAATCGTATATGGTGGGTGCGCCGTCAGTTATCCAGGACAGCCTCTCCAGGCCGTAACCAGTGTCGACTACGTTGAGATCTAAAGGTGAATACATATCTCCGTCGAGTTCTACCTCCCCCTCGGGATCCATCTTCATGTTCATGAAAACCAGTGTCGCCACTTCCAAGCCCTCTACCAACACCTCTAGAGAAGGTCCAGCGTTACCACCACCGATCCATGGTTTTTCTTTATAAGTGATCATCTCGTCCGGGATGCCCATATCGTTTAGCATCTGGTGGCAGTATCCCACTGTTTCTTCCTTCCAGTAGATATAGTCATCTTTTGAATTGAAAGCGTGGTGACCCATCATCTCGAAACCCGTCTGGTGTTTACCGGTCAATCCAACCTCGTCGATATCCGGAAGCCTGATGCTGGGCTGTGAAACCACCAGAGGATTAGCAGGGGGCTTAACCTGTCCAGAAGTGACATGGGGTTGAAAATCATATATACTCGCGTGTACGAGGAAGACATCATCTCTCCATCTTGCAACAACTGGATATCTCTCGAGCGGTGTGTGGCCCCTTTCTGAGAAGAAATCTACAAAGAAATCTCTCATCTCCGGTATCGACAGCTGCTTACTAGCCGGTGAGTCCCCGATGAATCCGAACTCCACACAGGGTGCATCCTGGCAGTACTGCTGCTCTTCGTTGATAGTCCAGAAGTGGCCGCCGCAGGACGGGCACTCTTTACGTATGAACCCGTTCTCTTTGAAGAAGTCCAACTTGTATTCTTCCTCGAACATATCTCACCGATTTCTCTTGGAATAAATAAATTGTTCGGCCGTTTTACTACTGAATGAACTCGATATCAGGTTAGAAGGAAAAAAGTATTAAACCTGACCAGTTCAATAGATGGTTGTAGAAAAGATGAAACGAGGTGTGAGACTGGAGAGGGGGACCCTTATCGGTGTAGCGGTGGTACTGGTACTGATCGCCAGTTGGGCAATGGGCAATATGCTGTTCATAGCACAGGAATCCGGTCCGGGATCGGATGAGGTCAGGATCGAAGGCGGCATAGATACAGATGACACTTTCTTATCCATCACTATTCAGAACTGGATCGTGATATTTTTCCTGAGCTTTGTAGGAGTATTTTACATGATGACCTATTTCTATGGTGATGCCGAGCTCTTGAAGATATATGGAAAGATCATGGGTGTTGTTTTATTGATGGCCGGTACTGTTTACTTTGGCGCAGAGATCGCACTAACTCATGAGGGGTTCGGGATCATACTGGCGGGTACGATGATCGTTATAGGGGTTTTTTACCTACTCTACAGGAGGGACGTATCTTTGAAATGGAGGGTCTTGGGAAGCGTCCTGACTATCATAATGCTTTTCGCCGCTTTTTCGATGATCCAGAGAACGTTCCCCGCTCCCGAAGAGGGGTCTAGCGGTAGTGGAACTCCTTTCGGCTTAGGTGGGGGAGAGGCTTTCAATTTCATGGAACAACATACGGGGTTGGTTTTGTTACCTATACTTATACTGGCACTCGTTCTCTTGTTCTACCTCAGTGACATTAAAAAGATTATCCACCCTCCTGAGAAGGAAGCGGAAACGGAGATCGAAGAGGAATTCTCTGAGAGCGTTAAAAGCGCTATCGAGGATCTGTACAAGGGTAAAGACGTTCGATCCACGATCATCCGGTGCTACCAGAGGATGTGTAGGGCTCTAGAGGAGAGCGGTGTTTCTAACGATGCGTTCATCACCCCTCGAGAGTTCGAAAAAAAAGCTCTAGCCCAACTGAACGTATCTGAAAGTACCATAAAAGATCTAACTAAAACCTTCGAAGAAGCAAGGTACAGTGATCACCCCTTAAAGGAAGATAAAAGGAAAAGAGCGTTGAGAGATCTACATAAACTACGGGAGGGATTAGTTGGTTAGGATGGAGGAGTCAGCATGAAAGATGGTTCCAAAAGAATCTCGGTTTCGCTTAAATTCGCCGTCGTCATGATAAGCTTCCTCTTCATCGTTATGCTTTTCACACAGGGTTTTTTAAGGTGGACTCTAGGATTGACCGTGTTCATGATGATAGCTTTATCCGTGGGACTAAAACTGATAGGTGGATCCAGCGATACGAAAGAATGGGTGAATAGCCCGAGATTAGACCATACACTGAATACTAGGACGGGAGATATCGAGAAAATCATAGAAGGTGCGGCTGAAGGCAAAAAGATAAGTCAGGCCCTTCTTGAACAGAAGGTAAGAGTGCTCATCCAGAGAAAACTAGAGGTTAAAAAGGGGATATCCCGGAACGAGTTCAAAGAGCTGCTGAAGGATCAACAGAGACTAAAAGAGGTCGTAGATGATGAAAAGATCGTAAAGTTCTTGGTCGATTCGAAAAGCCTTAACGATCTAGGTGGTGGTTCTGATGAAGATGTGGGAGGAGAAAGAAAGCAGTTGGTGAGAAAGGGGTACGATTACCGAAAGTGGATAGAAGATGTATTGGATAGTGTCGAGGGGTATCGATGAAAAAAGATCGATCACTTGGAGAAGGTAACGAGTTCTTAAGTATGTTCATAGTCGTTTTCATAGTGACCATCATCGCAGGCTCCTTTTTCAGAAGCTGGGTCCTGTTCATCGCTTCGATAGGAAGCCTCTCCATAGTAGCGCTTTCTTTACAAGATCTACCCCCTTCCGAGCTTTCGATCAAGGTCAAAAGTTCGAGATCCGATTACAGGGTCTATGAAGAAGATGAGATATGGATAGAAAAGGTTATACAGAACCAGGGTGAAAGACTGGAGTTCATAGAGATCATGGACCAACTTCCGAAAGAAGTGGAGGTCGTAGAGGGTAATAATCATACGGTCATGCGGTTGGATGAGGGTGAAAAGAAGAAATTGAGATACAATATAAGATGTCCGAAAAGAGGGGAGTATTATATCGGTAAAACCAAGGCCAGGTATCGTGGGAAGTTGGGGTTCTTCTCTAAGGAGGTCGTCAAAAAACACCGGGTCGAGCTTAGGGTCCTGCCCAAGATCGAAGACATGAGAAGGATCAAGATAAGACCGAGTTACACCAAAAGAGACCTGGGGAACATACCTTCAAGCAACATAGGTATAGGAACAGAGTTCTACTCCCTGAGAGAATACGTCCCGGGTGACGAGATGCGGAGGATCAACTGGAAGGCGACTGCACGGTCTCAGACTCCTGTATCCAATGAATATGAAGGGGAGAAAAGTGGGGATGTGATCCTTATAGTGGATGGCTACAAAGAGGGTAACGTAGGCACCATGAGAGAGAACACGATGAAAGCTTCCGTGAGGGCCTGCGCAAGTATCGCTTCCTGCACTCTAGAAGATAGGAACCGTGTCGGTCTGATCGTTCTAGGAGATTACTTGAAATGGGTCTATCCGGGATCTGGAAGAGAGCAGTTCTACAAGATCATGGATGGTCTGAGCAAGTTCAGGAGTGGAGGTCTTTGGGAGTTCAAAGATATCACATGGCTGATCAGGAGGTTCTTCCCGGGGAGGAGTCTTATAATATTCATATCACCACTTCTGCAGGAAAAGGTCAGCGAGACCATAATAGATATCGCTATGAAAGAATACGACGTGATGGTCATCTCTCCAGACCCTGTGAAGATAGAAAGAAAATTGGGGTTGGGTGGGAGCGAGTTGAGTTATAAGATGTCGGATATCGAAAGGGGGATACTGCTGGATAAATTATGGGATTACAGCATGGTGGTAGATTGGGACCCTTACGAACCGCTTCAAAACAACCTAGGGACGGTGATAAGATTCTGGAAAAGAAGATGAAGTCTTCAAACAAGGGATTGGAAAGGTCACTTGTACCTCTGTCCACCATCTTCGTGGTCATCCTCGCTACTTTCTTATCGATGGGGTCTATGTTATGGTTCCTTCCTATCATCGGAGCAGTTGTCTCTTTATACGGCCTCATGATACGGAATAAAAAGCCTGTAGACTACGGTCACCTCTTCATCATACTAACATTCTTCTTGATAAATAGGAATACACCCTTCAGCTTACCCAACATCCTGTTGATGATAGGTTTCTTCTTCCTATCCTTCGCTTCATGGGATCTGTTCAGGAAAGAAATATTTGTAGCGTCCATGGATAGAGGTCTAGATGACGCAGCGGAGGAGGAACGCAAGATCTTCGAAAAGGACACGTTATTGGCCTTGATGAACTTTATTTTCATGGGTTTTTTACTCACGTTCACAGGGGCTTTGATATCGATATACGGTCTGGTGGGCATCGATCTCCCAAACGATTATCTGGAGCCTATGTTCATCGTCTTCGGATCGGTAACTCTAGCCGCAGCTTATATCATAGTCAGGATGATACCTCTTAAAATTCATAACGACCTGAAGGACGACTACAGAGGATAGAAATAGTAAAAAGTATCATCATTCTGGGTTTAAAAAAGGGCGGTTATATTCTTGAGGGCAAAACATTTTATATAAGGGTTTAATGTTATGGATAATTAAATTAATATAACCTTTAATGGAGAGTATATTGATGGAATCTATTGTTGAAGAAGCACTTTCCAGGAC
>JBNJFO010000058.1:0-8786 GCA_051746905.1 Thermoplasmatota archaeon | reverse complement strand
TGTAAGCTCTAGCCAACCCTTTCTTCAACAGTATCTCACCTATATCGGTACCGTTAGAAGTTTCCACGTATGCCAACAATCTATCGTAATAATCCCTCTTTCCTTCAGAAGTATCGTATATCAGTGTGACCTCGCTGCTCATCCACCTTTCCGAGGTGTTGGTGGCTTTTTGGCCGCACTCCTTCAGCCACGTCTCGTTTTGGATGCCGTCCCATTCGGTCAGGTCTTCCTGAGTATTCGTTTCAGGTGTATCGATACCCAATATCCTCACTTTTTCCTCGGAACCGTCGGCCAACTCAACATATATCGTATCTCCGTCTATGACATACATGACGGTTGCACTCTCTTCCTCAAGGTCATCCTGAAGATCCGGGATATCTGTACAGCCGGAGGACGCGATGAAGATCACTATCAGCGATGATACCAGTACTATATTCAACTTGTTAACCATATCGATCTTATTCCAAGGTGCCTATCTAGGTTTGAGTAATAATTTTTTCGTCGGTGTCATTAAGAAATTTATGCATATTCACTACATCCGTGAAGATCACACGACAACCATCTACATCCATTTCTCCAGCTTCACCCTTATACGTTACCAAAATAGCAGTTTCCGGCTCGTATGTATTTATAAAAGAGCGTAAACTCTTACTGATTTTTCCAGTAGAAGCTTTCAATTTCACTTCTATGGGGATGAGAATGTTATCGGTATCGACTATAAAATCGACTTCCGCTTTAGATTTGCTCCGCCAGTATCTGACATCGTACCCTTTCTTTATGAGTTCTGAGAAAACATAGTTTTCAAATACTTCTCCATCTGGTTCCGAGTTAAAATCGTTGATGACTGAATTTCTCAACCCGGTATCTACGAAATAGACTTTCGGCTGTTTGGTCAGCTCCTTCCTCCTATTCGTATAATAAGGTGGGACCCTCTTTATCAGATAACTCTTTTCCATGGCATCGAGATACTTTTTTAAAGTCTGAAAGGAGATCCCGATATTACCAGCCATCTTACTGTAATTAAGTATACCGCTAGAGATGGACGCTAGATATTTAGCACATCTCTCCAGAGAATTTATATCATCTATAGAGAATGTTCTAGCTACATCCTTTAGAAGCATCGTTTCGTATAAGTCGCTCAAAAGGGTTTTCTTCATCTCTGTATCCTCAGTGAGTACGACCTTTGGATAACCGCCAAATTTTATATGTTCCCAAACGTTCCTTCGCTTTATCTTCTTTGTTGATGCTTTCTGACCTTTGCCCCTCAAAAATTCATCATAAGAGAACGGGTAAAGTTTTAACACTGAAACTCTGCCGACAAGATAAGACAATATATCTCTAGACAAGATCATCTCTGAAGAAGACGTGATCCATATATTGTGCCCCATATCCACGAGATATTTTAACTTTCGACCAGCTTCGTCACAGTAATGTACTTCGTCTAAAACGGATAGATCATAGCCTTCTACATACTGGGTCTCGAATTTTTTTATATCCTCTTCGAACAATCCACGAACATCAGGATCATCGAAAAGAACATATGAAGAGTCATGTGAGTTCATATGGTGTTTTAGAAATGTAGTTTTCCCAGATTGCCTCGCTCCGACTAACGCTACCATATTGTAATGTTCAGATACCTTATGGAACCTTTCTTTCATATCTCTTTTAACATACATCATATGTAAAGGCACACAATATTATTTAAAATTTACTAAAATTAAACTGCATTTTAGTTTTAGCAGGGTTAAAGTTAAACTATACCTTAATTTTAGTTCATTCCGAGATATCTATCAGTTCGTACTCTTTCTCCCCCATGCCCATCTTCACGGCGTGTTCGATCTGTATAGAGCCGTCGACGTCGTGCTCAGCTCCGAATTTCTCCACTCCCGCTTCGTAGTCTCTACCTTCTGCTTCGGTCACCAGATCCAAGGATGCCTGTTCGACGGCAACCGGGTCTTTAGAAGCTACAACTCCGATATCGGGTACCATAGGGTACTGTCTCCACGGCGGGCAGTCGCATTCCGGTGTGACGTCCATTATGAAGTTGAAGAACAGCGATCTATCGTATTTATCCACCAGCGTGCCGTGGGCGAATTCAGATATCTTTTCACACAGTTCATCGTTGGTGGAGGAGTCTTCGACCTTTATCGCACCAACTGGACAGACTATCCGACATTCGCCGCAGCCGATACACTTTTCGTAATCTATAACCGCGTGGTCATCTACTTCTATAGCGCTCTCCGGACACCATTTCGCACACTCCCCACAGGCGATACATTCCTCGACATCGACCTCCGGTTTCACGTTGTAATGCATCATCAATTTTCCCGCTCTAGAGGCGCAGCCCATGCCTAGGTTCTTGAGGGTCCCTCCGAACCCGGACATCATGTGACCCTTGAAATGGCTGACCCCTATGATTGCATCGGCTTGATAGAATGCGGCGCCTATCTTCACTTCGTCGAAGTGCTCTCCGTCGATCTCCTGCTTGTAGAACTCGTTCCCGTGCAATCCGTCCGCTATAACCACTGGGGCATCTACAACCGGTCTCAACCATCCGTTCTCCTGCGCGGTCATGTGATGGTCCACGGCGTTGGACCTGCTCCCCTTGTAAAGAGTGTTCGAATCGCATAGGAAAGGTTTGCCTCCAGCTTCGCGGACAGCGTCCACGATCGGGGCTACCCTTACGGGCCTTAGGAACGTATCTATCCCTTTTTCACCGAAGTGTAGTTTCAGGGCGACGAGTTCTTTTTCATCGTATTTTATCCCATCTGCCGCCTTTCTGAACAATTTCTTCAGCCTGTTCGGAAGGTTATCTTCCTTACTGCCCGACGAGAGATCGGTGAAGTAAACTTTAGACATCTTATATCACATCAAAAGTAACGACCTGCAAAATAAGAAGTTTTCCCTTGATTTCCCGTGAGTGCTCCCCATGTTGGATAAGTAGAAAAGCATTTTCCATTAGCTCGAATTTTTAATGATATGAGAATTATCTCAAATCTGAAACCTTGGGGCATATTGAGAGAATCGATTCTCTCAAGAGGGGTCATTTTTTTCCTACAAACACTCTTGTTATCAGTCAAATTTATTTGATAGAAAAAAATTCTTATGGTCCCTCCTAATTCAAACCTAAAAGGTACCAGGAGTTAACTTCTAACCCTATTTATGATAAACTTCATGAGCAGGTTGGAGAATTAGGGCTGAGCGTGTCCATTATTATTTAAATTCGTTTTAAAGCCTTGATTGCCATCTCAATAACTCTTTTAGAATCATCGTTCCTGACAGTTCGTTTCAATGCCTCTTTTGCACCCTTATCCTTGATCTCTTTTAACGCGCTCACCGCGTTGAATCTTATTACTTCGTCTTCACGACCAAGTGAATCTATTAATTCTTTAACAGCTCTCTTGCCCCCGATCTCACGGAGGATCCATGCAGCGTGTCGTCGTATCCATTTATTTTCATGATGAAGAGTTATTTCGATTAGTTCATCTGTAATATCTTCACCTCCGATCAGACCCAGAGCTTTAACAGCATACCATGAAACCTCTTCATCTGTAAGTGCTATCTCTAATAGTGGACCTGCCGCTTCTGACGTTTTGAGCTTCCCCAAGGCTGATACCACATTACGACGAAATTTTGGGTCTTCATGTTCTAAACTTTTTATCAGGCTCTCTTCGGCCTTTTTAGACTTCATCCGGCCCAGAGCCCATGCGGCATGTCTTCTAACATCTGGATCATCGTGATCCAAAGCTTCTATCAATGCATCTTCTGCTTTTTCGGAATCTATCTTTCCCAGTGCTATTGAAGAGAATCGCCGCACCCTAGTATCTTCATGACTCAAAGCGTCGACTAGATCTGAAACCGATTTATCATCTTTCAATTTACTTAAAGCCCATGCCGCTTGTTCTCTCACTTTTTCATCCTCATGGTCAAGAGCTTTTACTAACTCCTGGGTGGATTCTTCATCACCTATCTTACCTAAAGCTGTGGCGGCCTGCCATCTAACCTCGTGAGCGGGATCATCTAGGGCTTTGATCAGTACATCCGTAGCACCTTTGTAACCTAGTTCACCCAATACCCATGCCGCATTCATCCTCACATCTTCGTCATGATGATTGAGGGCAAATATAAGATCTGAAACTATATCTGGATCTCCAATTTTACAGAGTGCGATAGCAACATGACGCCGAACTTTATTGTTCTTATCCTTAAGAACGGTCCATACTAGATCATCTAGGGCTTTGTCAGCACCCAATTCACCCAAGGCCCAGGCAGCTTTCCACCTGGTTTCAACTTCGCCCACGTGAAGTAGTTGGATCAATCTATCGATATCCTCCCTTTCCTTGAGTGTATCTATATTCGACATTACCGCACCATAAATAGTATTTTAGAATCAGTAAATATAATTTTAGGGTTGTTTATCATCTAAGAATAACAAAATTTATACCCCTCCTAGAACTATGCTATTTTGATCATGGCCGACCAAAGTACCAAAACCAACAACCACAATCGTATCTTAGTTATCGACGACGATAGAGATATGTTAGAACTTATAAAGATGACACTAGAAAGTGCGGAAGGACTTGACATAGAAGTTGTTACTAAAAAAGACGCTGAATCTGGTTTGGATACTTTGAAATCTAACTCTTTTGATATGGTCCTAACAGACCAACGGATGCCGGGTATGAACGGGTTGGAGATGCTCTCCATAATCAGAGAAAAACATCCGGATATAATCCGCGTGCTTATCACAGCTTATTCAGAGCTTGAACTAGCGAAGGATGCAATAAATAAAGCCAAAGTGGATCTTTATCTGGAAAAACCATGGTCAAAGGATGATATAAGGGAGAAAATAAAAAAGGAATTGGAAATATTTGAATCGTTAAAGGATGACGAAGTCGTATTGAAGGACGGCAATTCCTACTTATTCAAAGAGAGGAAACCGGATGTTCTTTATCAATCTGGCCTGAAGCGTATAGGATCTTTAGGAGAAGGTATGATCATATCAAGAACCGATCCTAAAAAGATGGAAAAGATGTATGACTTGCAAAATTGGGATGTGAAATATTATTGGTTAAGTAAGATAGATGTAAAAAACACCCTTGATCCTGTGGACCTAGAACTGATCGCTGATTTAATGATACGATATTTCGAAGACGGGGGTAAAACAGTTATCTTGGATTGTGTAGATTCTTTATTAAAAGATAATTCATTCAAGCGTTTTGAAGGGTTTATAGATAATATCGTTGATGTTGCAAGCATGGAAGATGGCACATTCCTCACGGGTTTGGACCCTAGAATAATCTCTGAACGGGAACTTGCATCCTTAGAAAGGAAGATGATTTCCTTGTCCTTCAGCGGTGAAAATCGATGATTATCGAACTTCAGCATTAGAACTAGTACCAATTTTCCAGATAGGCCTTTATAGGTTAAGATATGTATATAAAAAGTTATATATGTTATAGAACGATTTTCAATGTGATAAAGGGGATACTATGGATGAAAAGGCGTTACAGCTCGCTGAAAAAATATTAGAAGAGACAAGAGGCCATCGAACCTCTTCTATGCTGATTTTCAATACGAATTTCACCCAGATCAGTAAAACAAATCTTATTTTACTTAAAGCGTTTTTAGACCTAGAGAGTGGTTCTGGAGTCTTCATCGTACTTGACAGACCACACCAGTATATGTCATATCTGCTCAACCTTCACGGAGTAAATCAAGAAGAACTATGGTTTGTTGATACCGTCACACATACTTCGGGGATAGAGCGGAAGGAGGGGGATAATGTTAATTTTCTCGAAGGACCTTTCCACAGTGATAATATGTTGAAAGCCATCGAATCTAAATGTGGGGGAAAAGATTCAGAAAACCTTTTACGTCTGGAAAAAATTGATTTCTTGATGATAGACAATATAGCTACTATGTTAAATTATAACAGCATCGAAAAAGTTGAAAATTTTATCATCTCTTTTAAAAAATTTCAAAAAGACCATGCCAATATTACGGGGGCGATGACCATTGATAAAGTATCAAACCCCGAGTTAAACGAAATTTTAATAGAACATTTTGACTACATGATAGATATAGATGATCTAAAAAAGGAGGTCGATGGATTATGACTTTTAAACGTATTTCTAGCGGTATAAACGGGCTAGACGAGATGATCGAAGGAGGATTTCCATTTCCATCAGTATCACTCGTGGCAGGCAGCGCAGGAACGGGAAAGACGACTTTTGGACTAAATTTTCTTGTAGAAGGTGCTAGTAAAGGTGAGCAAGGACTTTTTATCACGACTTTGAGTGAACCAACACAGTGGATGTTAAAATATGCCGGTGAATTCGATTTTATAAACAAAGACTATTTTGATAACGAAATAAAATATCACGATGTAGGGACGCTGTTGAAGAAAGATGGTTACGAAGCGTTATTAGACAGTATCGATACAAAGATAGCTGAAATCATGCCCCAAAGAATAGTCATCGACCCTATCACCGTAGCAGGTGCATTTTTTGGAAAAGATTACCGTCATTTCCTCTTTGAATTGGTCAATATATTAAAGAATTGGCAAGCGGTAACCGTTCTTACAGGTGAGGTAAAACCTGAAGAATCTTACCCTCCTGAGATAAGTTATGCAGTTGATTCGGTTATACTACTTAAAATGTTAGAAGAAGAAGGGACTCGAAGAAAATATTTAGAAGTCCTTAAGATGAGGGGAACCCAGCACAAACAGGGTAAACAGCCTATGACAATCAATAAAGAGGATGGGATCACCATTCTGAAGTCTCGTTTCTAGATGTGGATCCTATTTTATTTCATCGGATCAAACTTTCTTGAGAACAACTTCAAATTTAGCCCCACCCAATTCGGAATCATCTACCTCTATCGATCCACCGTAATTCTCGACTATCTGTTTTGCCAGGAACATGCCTAAACCTGAACCAGCATTAGGGCCGTAATTGAAACCTCTTTCGAAAATCTTATCTTTTATATCATCTGATACGCCTTTTCCATCGTCTTCTATGGTGCAGACGACTTCGTTTTCCTTTTCTTTTTCGGTAACTCGTACCACACTTCCGTCGGAATGTTTGATGGAATTTTCTATCAGATTGCCGTATAGTTCTGAGATGAGTGGGCTCCCCTTGACTTTACATGAGATATCATTAGATTCATGGTCTATAGTCATATATTTCTCCTCTGCGAAAGATCGTTTAGCATCTACGACTTCGTTTAGAACTTTAGTGATATTGATCGGCCCGATCTCTTTTTCTTCAAGTTCTCTTAACTTCTTGACTTTTCGTACGATCCCTATACTTTCTTCAACTGCTTTTTCAAGAGTGGAAAGGTGGGGTTTCATCTCTTCTGGAAGATCCATTTCTTTAATCAAATCGATATTACCCTTTATCACCTGTATCTTATTTTTGACATCGTGTCTCAGAAGTGAATGCATTAATTCCTCCCGTTTCTCGGCCTTTTTCCGTTTTTTCAATTCGTCTTCTTTTTCTAAAATTGACTTTATAGAGGAAGGGATCAGTTCGAAGTGGCCAGGAGATTTTATGATGTAATCATCCAAACCCATCTGGATCGCTTTTACAGCTATTTCTTCGTTACCCGTACCTGTAAACATTATCACTCCCGTGTCGGGATATCGAGATTTGATTTCTTTTAAAACTTCGAGTCCGTCGGTCCATCTTAGACGATAATCGGTTATGACTATATCGAAACCTCCACGTTCCATAGCTTCACCGAATTCTTGTTTATCGACAACATGCTCTATATCTACATCGAATTCTCTGTTTAAATAATGTGAAGCTAACGACCTATCTTCCGGGTTATCGTCTATCAAAAGGATGTCCATATGCTCCATCAAATATCACCTGAAAAATCAGCTGTCCGGTTAAGATCGAGCCAATAATCTTTAATGGTTCTCACCATGCCTATCAGATCATCGTGGTTGACGGGTTTAACGAGATATGAATTGGCTCCCAACCTGTAGCTTTTGAGTATGTCTTTTTTGTGTGCGGAAGAAGATAATATGATGACCGGTACATGCTGTAGATCATCCTGTTCTCTAATCCATTTTAATACGTCGAAACCCGACTTCCCAGGCAATTTCAAGTCCAATATGATGATATAAGGGAAGTGGTCATCATCCTCTGAAAACCCATCAGCTTCTTTTAAAAAGGAAAGCGCTTCTTCCCCTTTAGCAAAGGTTTCAAGATCCAGGGATACCTCTAGTTTTTCGAAAGCATGTTTCAGCAGCAATACATCATTTGGATCGTCCTCTACCAATAACACTGGTCTCTTATCCTTACTTCCATTTATCCTATCACATTCCTTTCGCTTCTTTCAATTCGATCCAAAATGTACTTCCCTCTCCCGGATTTGAGTCGAAACCGTACTCGCCTTCGAGTTTATCCATGGCTTTCTTCACTATAGCTAAACCCACGCCGGTTCCATCGTATTTTTCTATACCGTGGAGTCGGTTGAACATCTTGAATATGTTGTCCTTTTCACTCTCCTTAATACCTATCCCGTTATCCAATATAAATAATTTTACTTTCTCGGCTGTTGATTCGGTCCATATATCGACCTCTGGTTTTCGATCTTCGGGGACGAACTTTATCGCGTTGGCTATCAAGTTAGAGATCACCTGGTCTAAAACCGTGTTCGTCGCCAAAACCGGGTGAAGCGGTTTTTCTACATTTATATCCGCGTCACGTTCTTCGATCTCAGACTGAAGGTGTTCCAAGGCTCGTTTTACAACACTCTCGAGGTCGCAGTATCTT
>JBNJFO010000057.1:0-8864 GCA_051746905.1 Thermoplasmatota archaeon | reverse complement strand
ATCCCCGTGATCATATTTCCAACGGCAGCCAAGGCATTATCAGGAAAGGCTGATGCCATCTATTTCATGAGCATGCTCAATTCCAAAGATATCGGTAAGATAATCGGAGAGCAAGTCCTCGGTGCGCCTTATGTAAAAAAAGCGGGATTGGAAACACTCCCGATGGGTTACGTCATAGTTGAACCAGGGATGACGGTCGGTAAAGTAGGGAAAGCTGACCCGATCCCGAGAGATCGACCCGAAACCGCCGTTAACTATGCGCTCGCAGCCCAGTATCTAGGGATGAAATTCTTCTACTTGGAAGCTGGTTCAGGGGCGCCGGAACCCGTGCCTGAAAAGATGATCCAATATATCAAAGATGATACGGATATGACGGTTATCGTGGGCGGGGGTATCAGAAAACCAGAACAGGCGAGGAAGTTGTCGGAGGCTGGAGCGGATATAATAGTGACCGGAACCGTTATCGAAGAATCGGAAAAGGTTCACCAGGATTTAAAAAAGTTGATTTCGGCGATTAAAATATGAATGAGAAGATGGAGTTTCGGGACTTTTTATCACATAACAGGAAGTCCCATATCGGTATATTCCGATGTCCGAATTACCTCCTCCAGATAGGACTCTTTTTTGTGATATCCCTTATCCTAACATACATTTATCTACCCTTATCACAGAGAGGTATATTGATCGGCATCTCGTTGTTCTTCATCCCCGCCTTCACACATACCATATTACTACCACTATATCCAGGATATGAAGAGGATATGGAATTCCGTCAAGCCGCGTTGATAGCTTTGATCTCTTTAATGATCGTATTTTTTACCCTGCCACTTCATGTTTTTTTACCGACTACGTTGATACAGACTCTTTTGATCGTTTACGGTGCAACGTTCTCTATCAGGTATCTGGTGATAAGATCCTCTTTCTTACCAGGTCCTTTGGAGTCTATACCTGCAGCTTTGTTCCAATCGCTCATCGTTTTACCCTTTGCATATTATTATTACGAGATATCATCGATACACATTTTGTTTTTCACTTTAGTTACCACGATCGCTTTCATAGTAGTCTTAGTTTTTATCGCTCTAATAAATAAACCTTACAAAGATAATTTTGGAACATCTGCTATGGACATGATCCGAATATCCCTTCAACTCACCAAAGATAACGACGATGGAAGGAAGAGTTTGGAAAAAATATTTGAAAAGTATTCATTAACTTCAGATATCAGCTACACTTTGTTCTCATTCAAGTCTGAAAAAAAGGAAAAAGCACTTTTCATAATCCCGAACCTTCATCCCGGCCCTATAGAGGGTATGGCTGGAGCGAAACTTTCTGAGTTTTTTTCTAAGGAACTTTCCAAGCATGGAGCCGTTTTCAACTTCCACGGACCTTCAACGCATAAGCTGAATCCCGTAAAGTTGGAAGATTGCGATCGGTTCCTAGATAAATTCGAAGATGATATCGGTTCGATGGAATACGGAGGAACGGCAACTTCTTTCGAGAACATCGATAAAGATGTTAATTTAGGCGGTCAATTTTTAGGAGACGGTCTTCTGATGACCGCTTCTTTTTCACCGAGGCCTACTGAGGATATCGACGCGCCGGTAGGCAAGATAGTTAATTTGATTTCAGAAAGATACGATATCTCAAAATTCGGATTCATAGATTCTCATAATTGTATAAAGAAAGATTGCTTGGAAGTTTACTACCCATCCCACAGAGCTGGTTTGTTGATGGATCGCTCGGAAGAGATGATGAGGAGATTTAAAGATAAAAACAAGAACACCGTCAAGATGGGGGTAGCTTCTAAAAAAGGATATGACAGATCTCTTGGAATATCAGACGAGGGGATAAAAACTTCGGTCTTTGAAGTTCAGGGGAAGAAGAACGCGTATGTGTTGATTGACGGTAACAATATGGTCAAAGGGTTGAGAGAAAGGATACAGAATAGGATATCCAAGTATGTTGATTCCTCGGAGATAACGACAACAGATACCCATGCGGTAAATACACTTAACGACGACTACAATCCAGTGGGGCTGAAGATGTCCGAAAAAAGGATTATCAAAGATGTCGAAGAAACGGTCAAGGATGCCCTAGATGATCTCGAAGAGGTCGAAGTCGGTGTTAGTTCTGGAGAAGTAAAAGATTTCCCGGTGATGGGACCTATCACGAGCGAGAAGTTGAGTATCGTCTCCGAAACCGTTTACAGGGTCGCTCCATACGCTGCCGGTCTTGCATTCTCACTACAAGCTGTTTCGACTTATTTGGTCATACTGCTCATATGAAAACTTTTTATATCGAGTCAAATTATCCATTTTCCAGTTAGTGTATTAGACACAGTAGCCCCGTAGCCCGTCGGAACGAGTTCCAACTTGCTACGGCACTAGCTCGATTCGCTCACTAGCCCCGTAGTGTTTCGGAATTGCTATGCAATTCCAAATACTCGGGGAAAGTGGGAACCACTTTAGCCCCGTAGTGGCTCGGAAGCAGAGCTTCCAATAACTACGCGCCTAGCTCGCTTCGCTCACTAGCCCCGTAGTGTAGTGGTCAATCATTCAGGCTTTTGGAGCCTGACACCCCGGTTCGAATCCGGGCGGGGCTACTTCATGATCATCTCGATCTAAAAAGATATTGAATAAATAATAATATGAAAGATAAAAATGTGCGCTTTTGTATGATGTGTGCACATTTGCGAATTGTTATATTTAGCATAATATATATGTTGTAATACTTATTACATAATTAGTTACCTATTACATTATATTCATGGTTTATTACAATATATGCATAATTATGAGTATACTTTATTGGATATATGTTATACCAATAAACCTAATACATTATAATATATTTACTAATACAAAACCTACTATTTATCATGTAACATGCAAAACCGCCGAAAAATCAAAAACCTCCGAAAATACCCTTTTTCTATTGATGACCCTAGCCCCTACAGCAGAAAAAAGGCATTCTATGAAGGTTTAGCCCTAAATCAGTAAGGTATAAATATAGAAAAGTGAGGATGTCGGAAAAGATACCTAATACGACGTTAAATATATATAAGATAAACCTCGACGTCGGATTTACTATTATCTATAACGTATAGGTTATAATATGTATATTTTCCTCTATTCTTTTAATTAATAAATTTAGTATATAATTAAAATCGGAAAGAGATCGAATTTGCAGTTGAAAAAGAGGCAAATGGTATTTTACGTATAGTGCAAAAACGTGAATAGTGTAAATAATGTATTATGTAATGGGATATGCATAATAGATATAATATTTATTTTACAACAAGGAAACATGGTTATGTGTTTACATTACAATAATACCTATACAGATACAAAAATTATTATATAAGTGTTTAACCTAATACATCATATTAATAACATATTAAATTAATATGCGAATCAGATCAACCTCGGAATTATCTTATTTTCCTCAACATCTACTACCGCCAAGTTATCATCCATAGCGGGGCCCGGGTTTAAGTAGATAGTTTCTCCATCATCCTCTACACCCCTCGATTCATGGACATGTCCACTGAGTACTAATCTTGGGGATTTCCTTTCTATGATAGGAAGCAGCCCCCTTTCTCCAATATGTTTTCCTCTAGATGTCTCATCCAGAAAACCGTATGGAGGTGAATGTAGGACAAAGATATCTCCTTCTTCAGCTAACGCCTCGAATTCCTTCAATTCTTCAGAAGAGTATTTAGATCCAGATAGTCCTAAAAAACGTATCCCATTCCGTTCGATAGGGTTCAGATGTAGATTTATACCACCGACTTCAGCGTATGACCCGGCTATGCCTTTGTTTTGATCACAGTTGCCAGTAACTCCTAAAGGTGGTATTGGAAGTTTATCTAATATATCTAAAGCATCTTCTTTTGTTCCAAAATTTGTGATATCACCGTTTATGATCAATAGATCAGGTTCGTGATTGTGATAAGCAGCTATGATCGGATTTATCGCTTTTTCACAGCCGTGAATATCCGAGATAACTAACAGTCTTACTTTCATCACCATTTGATTTGACCGAGGTAATTAAGTTTTTTCTCCCAAGTTCAGTTATCAAATGTGCTTATCCAGTCTCCAGATTTCAACTCGTATTCAGGTTTAGCGAAGGCCTTTCTTAGTTTCCCTCCTCCAATATACGTATAGGCATTTTCCTTAGTTCCATCTTCCAACTCTACTTCAATAACTTTCCTCTCGAAAAATGGTTCTACCTGGTTAGCCCCCTCGATCCTATCATATTTTTCTAGTAATGGTTCTATCTCTTCACACCTGAAAAGTTTACCCTTTACCTTGTTGTTCCCATTCAATACAAGGAATGGAAATCCTTCTACAGCGTATAATCTACCTTTTACGTATGCCATTTCAGATTTTAATATGTACTTAGGTGCGTTAAGTCCATGGCTCGGCGACTCATCTTCGAATATTAATGTTCCGTAAACGAATAAGTTATTCATGTCCTCGGACAAAACTTTGCGTCCATCCTATTTATAGTTTAGTATCAGATATCATAAATTCTCACACTAGCAGATAATTTAAAGAAAAAAGATAGTCATATATTTATAATCCCTGTAGATTCCATACTCGATCACAGTGACTGGACAGCTACAAGAAGAAAATGTCATAGTTTCAGACGAGAAGAAAGGCAATCAGTTGTATAACAAAGGGTACTTTGGAAAACCGATGTCAGGTGGAGGGGTAGAACTAGATCTGTACGAAGCACTCTATCTCTATGAAGCTGAACGCTTGGATGTAGCGAACCCTCCAGACCAGATCATGGACCGAGATGGATTATGGCAGCATTCATTGAAGTTTGAAGACGAATTCAGCCTAAAATACCCGATATATAGAGATATGAGAAGAAGAGGATATGTGGTTAAAACAGCCTCCAAACCTGCGGATTTTCGTGTTTTCCCTCGCGGTGGCGGGCCAGGTAAGACACAGTCAAAATACTGGCTGTGTGGAAGGGCTGAAACCGATGAATTCTCTATAAATGAGGTGGTGAGTATATGTGATCGGGTCTCCGATCTGAAGAAAACATTACTGTTCGGCCTGCTCGACGAAGAAGGGGATGTGACTTACTATAATATATCGACGATTGACTTAAAAGGCAGCAATAAAAAGATCGAGGGAAAATACCAAGCTACGTTAACGAAAAACAAATGTATTGTAGATGAGTCAGGAAGAGCTCTAAGAGAAGAAGGGTTCTACGGAAAGGAGAGGGGTGATGTATTACAGTTATCACTTGTCGAAACATTATACCTTTTAAGCCAAGGTAGGCTTAGGATATTCGATGGTCAAACGGGTGAAGAATTGGGTGAAGATGATTTCAGAGAACACGGTAAAAAAGTTCAGAGAGATTTTGAGTTAAGGGAGAACATATACGAAGACCTGAGAGATAATGGATTGATACCTAAAACAGGTTTCAAATACGGAACGGCTTTCCGTGCCTACAAAAAGAATCCAGAACAGCATCATGCCGAGTGTTTGATACACCCAATCGAACATGATTTCAGAACGAGTTGGTATGAAGTGAGCAGGTTCGTCAGATTGGCTCACAGTGTCAGGAAGGAATTCATATTCGGAAAAGATACTGAATCAGCTGACGAAGAACCATCTTATATAAAAGTTAAAAGAGAAACACCTTAAAAAAATATTAGCTGCTGCGCTTTTGTTTTATTTTCTTACCCAAACCTTTAAGAAATTTTTGTTTTTGAACATTTTGTTTTGAAATTATTATCCGACCACGATCTGCAGTCCAGTGGCCTGGATGAGGGCTGTTCTTTTCTTTCCTATTGGGGATATTAAAAGAATCTAGAACTTGTGATATTTCATCGATAGAGGGTGAGCCGACCGATATCTTCTTAGGAACTCTTCTTCCTTCACCACGAGAGAGTTTAGAATCAAAATATTCGGGATAAATTACCCACGTCTTCCTCTCTCTGATAGCCATCCTATTCCTCGATCAAAACAGCGTTGACAACACCGTCTTGCCCTGGTCTAGAGGTTATCCTAGCCTTTCCCTTATCAGTATCAATTATAGCGCCTTTAGTTAGTATGTTCCTCTGAACGTAGTTAGGGTTCGCTGGGTTTTCTATGACTGTATCCATTTCGACTTTCTCTACATTACCTTCTTTATCAGAAACGTTGACGAATCTTGTGCCGGCTACTCTGATCTTCCGGTTTCCACCCAAGACTCTGATAGCCTTCCTTTTTTCATCCGAAATGACCGGAGGAACCACATCTGGGCTGATCTCGAATTTTCTCTTCTTGCGTGAGTATCTTCTTCTTCCGCCTGTTATCTTCCGTTTGGATTTTCCCTGCCAGTGTGTCATCTTAAATCCTCTTTTCAAAAGCAGTTATCGAAACCATATATAAGTTTTGTTATGGCTCGTAGAGATCTCCCGATACCTCTGCTATAGATGATATGAATATCGATGAAATGAAAGCAGAGAATCCGAAGCCGAAAAGTAGTCCGGTTATAATCCTGGCTGGATTAGTGCTTTCGTATGAAGAAACCAGCTGGATACCACCGTCGAAGGCCATGGGTAGAACGAACAAAGCTCCGAAGCCAATAATCGCCAAGGTTTTCTTCTTTTCAGATATCTGTTCTATCTTCGGTATGAAGAAAAGGAGCACATCTTTGAAGTTGGCCTTCCTTCTGACAAAAGCCATCATAAGGAATCCTACCGACATGCCTATGAATATGCCCACATCTCGAGCACAGACGGGCATCTGGTTGTCATTTATGAAATATGAGCGGTAATGTTTCTGATGACAGTTGAAGTCGCTGAAAAGATAGATCGCTCTGTGGTATGGGTTCATCTCACTCCACTTACCGCTGTAATCTATCATATTGGCGTTACCATCTAGATCCTTAACTGTACCTGGTTCTAGAGTGAGCGGTGCGATGAACAGGCTGACCGTGTAGAAAAATATCAAAGCGAAGAATATGATGATCTCCTTGTTCGGATCTGTCAATTTTTTGAATTTCTTAGAGATTTGTGACAATTTATCCTACCTCATTCAAGACATCTTCCTTTGGTATAGTTTTCTGCTCGCCAGACTTCATATCTTTGATAGTAACGGTTCCGTCTTCTACTTCGTTACCACCTATCAATAGTGAGTGAGAAAACCCGTTCTTATCAGCGTAAGAGAGTGCTTTACCTACACTTCTATCCATGAGGTCGATATCAGTGGTGATATTATTCTTTCTCAAAATATCAAGTATCTCGTAGCAGTAATCGATACTTTCCTCTCCGATGGGGACGATATAACACTTTGTCCTTTTTTTCTTTGGAAGGTTACCTTCGTTCTCGATGGCCAATATAGTCCTGTCGAATCCTATGGCGAACCCCTTAGATGATATGTCTATTCCAAATATGTCTCCAAGGGAGTAATCACCACCTCCACAGATCTGTTTCTCTGCTCCTAAGTTCTCAGCTTCCAACTCGAATACCACTCCCTTGTAATAATCCAGACCTCTGACGGTTTTCAGATCGATCTGATAGTTTTCTTCGGTAAGACCATAGTATTCCAGAGCTTTCAACACGTCCTGTAGATATTCGACTGGCTCCTTGTCCTCCATCTTTTCTTTTAAATCGTCTAATGAAGAATCGAATAAGGTTTCGATATCTTGTAAGCTCTCGTATCTCTCTTTCAGATCTTCGAATTCTTCCTTGTCGATCAGGTGGAATATGTCGTCTAACTCTTCTTCTGAGATACCTCTTTCTTCCAATAGTGTGCTGAGGATATTGAGGTTCGATACCTTAAGTGAGTAGTTCTCCAGACCCGCTTCTTCTACGCACCTACAAGCGAGTGCGATGTTCTCCGCATCGGCTCTCGGAGTGTCCGGACCTATGAGCTCTGTTCCGAACTGCCAGAATTCTCTGTACCTGCCGCTCTGCGGTCTCTCGTACCTGAATGTAGGACCGAAATAGAAAAGTTTCAGCGGTTTGGGGTTTTCTCTCATGCTGTCGGCGTACATCCTCATCACCGGAGCGGTGAACTCTGGTCTCAAGGCGATCTCTCTTCCGCCTTTATCTTCGAAGGCGTAGATCTCTTCAACTATAGATGGGCCGGACTTTTCCATGAAAAGTTTGGTATGCTCGAAAGTTGGAGTGAGCACTTCGCTGTAACCGAAGCTCTCGCAGACTTTCCTCATGGCTTCCTCTACATCGTTCCTTGTCTCCATCTCGTCGGGTCCCAGGTCTCTAGTTCCCCTCGGTCTTTCGATCATCGATGGATGAAAGTCCACTCGGTATATAAGTCTTTTAAGGTCGTTAGGTAGAGATTCGAAAACTTATTTAGTGCCCTCACCAATCGATATCCATGAAAAGTGACCTGTCTCCGAACATAGCGATAAAATTCCTACCTCACTTTCCGACCGTTCTTGTTGGTACCGGGAAAGGCGAAGGATCGAATCTGATAACGGCTGCCATGATCCACGTTTTCTCCATCGACCCGCCTATCTTAGGTATAGGGATATCTCCGAAAAGACATTCTCACGAACTTCTGGAAGAGCATCCTGAATTCACTGTAAACGTACCGACCAAAGACATGTTCCAGGAGATGCTGGGCTGCGGAAAAGAATCCGGACGAGATATCGACAAGTTCGAGGAGTACGATCTCACGAAAGAGAACTCAAAAACGATAACGACGCCCGGCGTAAAAGAATGCCCGTTGATAATCGAATGCACCGTCATGGACAAGATCGAAGTCGGAGACCACGACTGGTTCTTAGGTGAGGTAAGGCACGGAAAAAGGTGGGAAGATTATAGTAGAGAGGACCTGATATTCTACTGGGGTGGGGAGTTCAGGACAACCGGTAGTGTTATCAGGAATGAG
>JBNJFO010000056.1:0-8915 GCA_051746905.1 Thermoplasmatota archaeon | reverse complement strand
AATAAAGATTTTTAATATACCATCCGACATCCAACGATTTTTTATAAAGTTGTTTTCGTATTTCGAAACGATTCATGATTTTTTAATAGGGTATATATGGAAAAAAGAGAGTATCATTATGTGATATGATGAATCAGGTAGAAGCACGAAAAGGGGTGAAACTAAATCAAATCAATAGATACATGTCCTCTAATTACGGATCAAAATGCGAATTGTGTAGAGTTCCCGTGAAAGACTTACATGATCATTTAGCCGCCGAACACGGCATGGACCAGGACGATTACCAACGATTTTTAGGTGAAGTAGATTCGACTCATCATCGGGAGAGATTCAGAAACCGGATAGTGAGCTTGATGATAGGAACATTCTGGGCCGCATTGTTCATAGTATTCAGTGTGGCGTTTCTATACAACGGGTATGTTTTCAACCTTATACCTATCAACATGACGTCTGGTGTTATATCCTTAACCTTTATTGGCTTCGGCTCCGCGATGATACTGAGATCCAATTTAGAAGAGAAGGAAAATGTTACGGGATGAAACGCTTAAAAATTTTGTTTTCCAGATCTAAAAAAATGTTCTTTTTTCCTCGACATAATGACTCTATTAAAAGAAGTAAAGTAGAATTCTAATAATATATTCATGACAATATTGTAAAATTCTGTTCTAAAAAATTAAATACCAACTTACTTATTAGCATGAGAGGAATCAAGATGGAGATATTACTAGTGGATGATGATCAGGGTTTTTTAGACCAGGCAAAATACGTTTTAGAAAAGGATGATAGTGATCTCGAAGTCATCCCGTTAACATCTGCTAAAGAAACTTTAGAGTATTTGGAAAGCAAAGAGGCGGATATCGTAATTTCAGATTATAAGATGCCTGGGATGGATGGTTTAGAACTGCTAAAAGAGATCAGGGAAAGGGAGAACGATATACCCTTCATCATCTTCACAGGTAAAGGACGTGAAGAGATCGCAATGAAAGCATTGAATCTTGGTGCTGACAGATATTTCAAGAAGGGTGGAGACCCGATCGCTCAATATGAGGTCCTAGCCCAGGCGATTAAACAGGAAGTCAAACACTGGCAAGCCAAAAAAGAAAGCGAAAAGATGCGCAAACAGTTGAAAGAAAATGAGAAGAGGTACCGAGCGATCTTCGAAAATATAGGTATCGCGATGGTGACACTCGAAAAAGATAACACTATCTCATTGGCAAATCAAAGATTTGAAGAATTATCGGGGTATTCACAAGACGAACTAGAAGGTAAAAAGAAATGGTACCAGTTCGTGGCTGATGAGGATGTCGAGAAAGTAAAACGATACCACGATCTGAAAGATGTAGATAAAAAATTAGCTCCAGGAAGTTACGAATTTAAACTTACAGACAAATTCAATAAGCAAAAACTGATCTACGCGACCATCTCTACCCTTCCGATCGAGAATAAAAAGCTGTTATCGCTCTATGATTTCACACAATTTGAAGAAGCAATATACGAACTCAAACAATTGGAGGAAGCATTCAAACACGGTGACCTTGAGAATATAGAGCACGATATCTTCTCATCAATCGAAGAACTGTTCACAAAAGAAGGGATAAAAGAATCTGTAAAAGATTGGTGTCTGGAGGAGATCTTGCTGCTGTTGATAATGAATCGAGACGGGGCATCGGGTAAAGATTTGATGTCTGATCTCAACAATATCTTCGGGGTCGAATTGAGTTCTAGTATAGTCTATCCCAGACTGCACGATCTAGAGGAAGAGGGTCTTTTATCCATCAATGAGCACATCAGAACCAAAGAGTATTTGATAGATGATGAACAACGTGCTAACGTAAGGATTTCTAAGAAACTGAAACAATTCTTCGGAATATATTCAGTCCTCAAGCTATTGCTTTCGAGGAATGAGAATAAAGGAGAGTAGGAATCATAGATATTTCGTGGGCTCAACCAGAATTCTGACGAATTCTCGTAAGCCATTAAAATCTGACGATTTATAATGGGCTCAACCAGAATTCTGACGAATTCTCGTAAGCCAATCAATATTAAAACATATTAATGGGCTCAACCAGAATTCTGACGAATTCTCGTAAGCCAATCAATATTAAAACATATTAATGGGCTCAACCAGAATTCTGACGAATTCTCGTAAGCCAATCAATATTAAAACATATTAATGGGCTCAACCAGAATTCTAACGAATTTTCGTAAGCCAATCAATATTAAAACATATTAATGGGCTCAACCAGAATTCTGACGAATTCTCGTAAGCCAATCAATAAGAAAGTTATTGATGGGCTCAGCCGGACGAGTTGATTTCCGTCGGAAATCAACGAGTGAGGGGAATCTGTGATTCCCCGTATTCTCGAATGCGGAAGAGACCACGAGCGTATGCGAAGTGGGCTCAGCCGGATTCGAACCGGCGACCTCCGCCATTTTGAGCGTTAGCTTAAAGCCAGTGGATTTTTAAATCCAACGCGTGTCAAGGCGACGTCATAACCAACTAGACTATGAGCCCTTACTAAGTATAAAGGGAAAATGGGATGATAGACTGGTTTATTTATCATTTTCGATTGGTTTCTTAGGAAAATTAGTTATACATGCCTTCAAAATAATTCCACAGATGGATTACTTCGAAGAGATACTCAGAGATATCCAATCAGGTGAGATATCCAACACCAAAGAGCTCCAGAAAGCGAAGATGAACTACTGTAAAAAGTACGGCATCGCTGAACTGCCGAGTAATGCAGATATACTTGAAAAGGTTGAGAACTTCAAAGATATAAAAAAAGATGAAGTCTTAGATGTACTCCAGAGAAAACCATCTAGAAAAAAATCAGGAGTCACAGTCATCGCCGTGATGACCTCTCCGGCCGAGTGTCCGCACGGAAGATGTATAATGTGCCCTGGAGGGCCATTTGATGAAGAACCGAGCCCTCAATCTTACACTGGAAAAGAACCAGCAGCTCTAAGAGGAGAAAGGAATGATTTCGACCCAAAAAAACAGGTCCTAGACAGGCTCCAACAATATCGGGCCATCGGCCACACTACAGACAAGGTCGATCTGATCATAATGGGCGGAACTTTCCCTGCTAGGGATTGGGACTATCAGAAGGAGTTCACAAAGGGTTGTTACGACGGGTTGAATGGAAAGCCTGCAAAAACCCTGAAGGAAGCGAAAAAAATCAACGAGAACACGGATATCCGGTGTATCGGCTTGACCATCGAAACTAGACCCGATTACTGCAAAGGAAACGAACTAGATAGGATGCTTGAACTCGGGGCTACGAGGGTCGAGTTAGGTGTTCAGACTTTAAGTGATGAAGTTCTAGATGCCATAAATAGGGGCCATACGGTACAAGATACCGTCGAAGCAACGAGACTTGCGAAAAACCGTGGGCTCAAAGTTTGCTATCACATGATGCCAGGACTACCTGGAACAACCCCTGAAAAAGATTTGGAGAATTTCAAAAAGTTATTCGATGACCAGAGGTTCCAACCAGATATGCTGAAGATCTATCCAACTCTCGTGATCGAGGGCACTGAATTATATGATATGTGGAAGGATGGTGAATACGAACCATTATCAACAAACGAGGCCGCAGAATCGGTCGCCCAGATGAAAGATATCGTCCCCCCTTATGTTCGCATTCAGAGGGTTCAACGGGACGTACCTTCGCCACTTGTAGATGCAGGAGTTAAGAAGAGCAATCTAAGACAATACGCGAAAAGAGCTATGCATGAGAAAGGTCTTAGTTGTGATTGTATCCGATGCAGAGAAGTGGGACATTCAGAAGAGGACGTAGATCGAAGTAACATAGGATTAACAAAGATAGAATATGAAGCATCTGGCGGGATCGAACATTTCTTAGAATTGGGTGAAAATGGTATCATCGTAGGCTATGCAAGATTAAGGACCAGTGATGAGCATATTCCGATATTGAGGGAGTTGAAGGTAGTTGGTAATATGACACCTGTGTCGGAAACGGGCCAAAAAAATGGATTTCAGCACACTGGTTTTGGAAGATCTCTTGTTAAAGAATGTGAACAAATATCACGCCAATTTGATGATTCTCTCAAAGTCATCAGTGGAATTGGTGCTAGAGAATACTACAGAAAACTGGGTTATAAATTAGATGAACCTTACATGGTCAAACTTCTATAGCTTTAAAAACACCCGTTTTTGGCTCGTATATCTCGTCCTCAAGTTTTCTGATCTTTTCGATGATACTATCAACATCAGACCACCCCATAAGATCACACATCTTTTCTATATCATGTCTTTCAACTTGACCCAATTCTCTGGTTAGGGTCTTGATGATTATCACTATCTTTTCTTTTTTATTATCTCCGACAGATGCTTCCTCTTTTGCTTTCTTATGTGGGCTTTTCTCCCTTTCTTTTTCACCTTCTGGCAACTCCCCCCCCCTTATCTTTGCGTTGAGTCTACCAACCGCCCAGGAGGTCTCTTTTTGTGATTTTGATTCGTAATAGACCTTCAATTTACTTATCTTTAAGTTCTTACCGCAGTGTGAGCATTTGGTTTTATTATTACTTAGATCAACCGCTTTTGCATACTGGCAGTTGGGACAAACCACTATACCGAATTTACCCCATGTCATGGTAGATACACCAGTACAACAAGAGCGCAGCCGAATTCGTCTTCCTTCACTTTCAACTCTATAGTTTCTGTGACGAATCCATCGAGTTCGATATCTCTGTCTTCACCCATCTTTGTTATCTTTTTCATCAATCTACTTTCGAATTTATTCATATCAAAATTTTCAGTGACCTGTGAATTTTCAGCTACATATCCTCCTTTCTTATCTTTTCTGAACCCATAAGCTAAACCTGCACCGAGATCCTTTCCCTTCCCAACTGCTTTGGCGATCACACAGGGCCGGAAAGCTCCAATATCATCTGGAAAATCCTCAACTCTCTCGATCTCTGGAGGTAGAACAGAGGAGACCTTGATCATGTTGATGTCTCCTATACCTGCGCTTAACATAGCTTTATCTAGTGCATTCATCTTGGAAATTTTACTCACACCTTTTCCTTTTACCAAGGCGAACTTCGTTGAATTTCCGATCATCAGAATTTCCACATAACTTCAGGGTTATAAGCTTTTCACAATATCATCTACAAAATTTTATATATCACTCCCCCACATAATCTTATGATGACAATACTGACGGTCGGTATTATTGTACTCGGACTTCTAGTTTTATTGGCGATCATATGGGCCGTTTGGCAGTTGGTCAAATGTGTCATCGTGATACTACTGGTCATCGCGATACTGATAGCTTTATGGTACTTCGGCGCTTTCGATGGTATCAGTTTGATGGATGTTTTTAATCTAGCTCCAACCTATCTGTTCTAAATAATTTATCACTCCGAAAAAATTGATATAAGTATACCCGTATACTTTTCTTGAGATGTTCGATAAAGAAAAAAATAGGTTGAAGAATCTGTTATCTGATTTACCGTTGATACCGTTTATAATCACATCAGAGCTTATACTGTTCATATTCGTCTTCATTTCTTACTTTCTGGCTGATGAAGTAATCACTATAACATTCTTGGTTTTCCTTTCATCTGTTTTGATAGTATCCCTCGGGTTGCTTTTCCTTACGGATTATATGCTTGACATAGTTGGATTGGCAACGATAATCTTCGTTCTTTTCGGTGTATCTATGACATCACTCCAAGTGGAAAGTATCATGGCGAGTGGTGAGATACATTTTGTAAATCTGAGCTTTTTATTTACATCCGTTATTTTAGTTGTAGTCGGGCTGTATCTATTCAAAACTAAAGTGGGGAGCATCAGTAAGAAGTCTGTTTATTTTTTCATGTGGATGTATTCGTTCCTTTTACTCATATATATCCCTCTCAGTGATCTTTATCTCATCAAACCTGGTTTTGGCCACGGAGAGCTGAGCATATTGGGTATCGGGTTACCGCTGTCGATAATTTCTGCTTTTCTTAATATAGGTTATATCAAAGAAGAAAAACTAGTAAAAGATGCTTTAAGAAGAGGTAATCTAAGACGTCTATTCGGTGATATAACAGGTGCGAAAGAACATTATTTAAAAGATCTAGATCAGCTGACAAACAAGGAAGCCTTATTGACATTATTAGCGGATATGAGTCTCCAAGAAGGGGATTTCATCGAAGCTATCAGATATTATCTGAGATGTTTGGATTTCGCGGGAGCTAGGAATTATCACCGAGCAAGTGTAGCCTATCTGAGGATCAGATCTTTTTCAGAAGCATATGAGTATCAAAAAACCGCTTTGTCAAAAAATGATTCAACAGAAAATTGGCTGTGGCTCGGAAAGATAGCTGGTGAAAGGAATGACGTAGAGAGACAGAAAGAATGTTTTGAGAAAGCTTTAGAGAGGGATGAAGGATACTGGTTGACTTATCATGAGATGGCCCGGGGAGCAGAGGATGAAGAAGAGAGACAGGACTATCTACATAAGGCCCTTAGCTGTGGAAGATACACACCTTTCAAAAGGAAGCTATTGAAGGATATCCAAGGGGTAGGAAGATTCGCGCCTATCTTCCTTCACCCTGCAGAACTAGAATTCTGGGATGAGAAAGAAGGTGATGAAGAAAGATTCGATATGAAATATCTCGACACCATGGCAGATGCCTTTGTTTCATCTCTGGATATCAAAGATACACAGATATTAGAACAGTTCTACAGGATGACTGAGGCTATACATGATGGTGAAGAATTGAACAGGGTCTCATTTGAAAAACCAAGATCAAGATTTCTTTTCTACATCTTAAGAGCGACCTCGGGAGAAACTGACGTTATATCAGAACTTGAAAAATTGGTAGGAACAGCATCGGAACAAGAAGCATGTTACGCTCTGTCGATACTGTATGGATTATCCGGCGAATATTCAAAATCCTTCTACTACCTGGATAAGATAAGATCCGGGACTCTCATAGCTAAAACCTTATCGGTAAAAGGGGTATTACATTACTTGGAAGGCGATTATGGCAGAGCCATGGGTTCACTGAATACCGCAGCAGCGTTAGGTTATCAAGGGAACGATATATGGGATGCGATGGCGAAGATCGCTGAAGATATGAGTGAGGAAGAACAGAGTTTCTACTACCTCTCGAGAAAGAATTTTTTACCCCTTCATCTAAGATGCACTGATAAGACTACTATCATAGCGGATGTCATCGAGTGCGCACATGTAAGGGGTTATGATAATGCGTTAAAATCGATTTTCAAGATAGATAAAGATGATTCTTTCCCGTTAGAAAAAACCGTCTTGATGATGTTCAATGGACAGGTTGAACAAGCGATAGATAGATTGAATTCACAGTTGAAGAATGATCCACAGCAGCCAGATCTTTTATTTTGTCGAGGCGTAGCGAAGATGTACCAGAGAGATCATGAAGAAGCGCTCATCGATATCGATAAAGCCATCGAGATTGGAAGGGAAGATCCACTCTATGTGTTCTATCGGGGTTTGATCAAGTACAGAGGAAAAGAGTATGATGAAGCGTTAAGATCTTTTAGATATGTCTCCAAAAAAAGGCCGGGATGGGATAAGAACAGATATTATCTAGCTGTAACAAAAGGGAGCGTCAATACATGAAAAAGTCTATGGTCCACGTATATACCGGCAAGGGGAAGGGAAAAACAACAGCAGCTTTCGGTCTGGCTTTAAGAGCATCTGGGTGGGGAAAGAAGACACGGATAATCCAGTTCCTCAAAGACAGAGAATCCGGTGAAAGGAAAGCTTGTGAGAAGATAGATGAGATCGATGTTTCCAATCACGGAACTTCTTCTTTCATAGTAGATGGAGAAGTGAAGGATGAAGCTATTGAAGAGGTTAAAAAAGGATTTAAAAGAGCTTTAGAAGAATTAAAATCAGGAGGATGGGATATACTTGTTTTGGACGAATTAAATCTCGCGATATATTATGATATTATCGATCTAGAAGAAGTTTTAGATCTTTTAGATAAAAGGGGTGATACAGAGATCATCATCACGGGTCGAAAAGCTCCTGAAGGTCTTTTAGAAAAGGCAGATCTAGTCACGATGATGAAAAATTATAAGCATCCATATATTGAAGGTGTAGAAGCTAGAAAAGGGATAGAATTTTGAATTGAATATAGGAGGACACGATCGTGTTCGATAAAAGGGAGGATAGGTTCTGGGAGATCGATGCTCTACGTGGTATCGCTGTATTGATGATGATCACCTTCTACGCTGCTTTCGACATCTATTTTTTCGGGGATATTGGATTGGATATCCACCGGACTATGTGGTGGTTGTTAGCAAGGATCACAGCAGCAGTGTTCATCGTTTTAGTTGGGGTATCTTTAACACTGAGCCTTTCGAGATTGGGAAAGGTTCAAAAGAATGAAATAATAAAAAAATACTTAAAAAGAGGCTTGAAGATATTTTCCTGGGGTTTGTTGATAACCGGGATAACATGGATATTCTTACGAGAATCGTTCATCATCTTCGGGATACTTCATTTCATAGGTATCTCGATAATTTTAGCTGTCCCTTTTTTGGAAAGAAGATATTCTAATCTGCTGTTAGGAGCGATATTATTCCTCATTGGTGTTATCTTATATACGATGGAATTCGATTTCTCATACCTTATATGGCTTGGTTTCCAACCTGAAGGGTTATACACATTAGATTACTTTCCACTACTACCCTGGTTCGGAGTCGTTCTTATAGGTATATTCATCGGCAATATGTTCTATGCTGATTTTGAAAGGAAGATCGATCTGCCAGATCTATCTCAAACGCCACCCTTCAAACAATTAGCGTTTCTGGGAAAACATTCATTGCTGATATATCTGATCCATCAACCCTTGCTTCTTATTTTATTATATGGTTTGGGATTAATATCGATAAATCTAATATGATATCT
>JBNJFO010000055.1:0-8985 GCA_051746905.1 Thermoplasmatota archaeon | reverse complement strand
TTTATATAAGGGTTTAATGTTATGGATAATTAAATTAATATAACCTTTAATGGAGAGTATATTGATGGAATCTATTGTTGAAGAAGCACTTTCCAGGACGAATCCGAAGAAAGAAGAGGAGAAGGATGTGAGGTCACTCTCTGCCGATGACGAGGAACTGCAAGAAGTTCTCTCGGGCCTAAAGACAGATATCAAGATCATAGGGGTAGGCGGAGCAGGTTGTAACACCATAGACCGGATGTCTGAAGAAGGTATCCAGGGCGCCATGCTTATCGGTGCTAATACGGATGCACAGCATCTCTTGACCATCCATGCTCAGAGGAAGATCCTCCTAGGAAAAAGAAAGACCAGAGGGCTTGGAGCAGGTGCTCTACCCTCGGTAGGAAGGGAAGCGTGTGAAGAAGCTAGAGAAGAGATCAGTGCACTTTTAGAAGGGACTGACCTTGTTTTCGTAACCTGTGGACTGGGTGGAGGTACCGGCACTGGAGCTGCACCCGTCATGGCGGAGATAGCAAAGAAACAAGGTGCTCTGACGGTCGCTGTTTGTACGACACCGTTCAAAGCCGAAGGTGCATCGAGGATGGAGAACGCCGAGGAAGGTCTCGGTAGGCTCCAGTCCGTAGCTGATACTGTAATAACCGTGCCCAACGATAAATTACTAGATCTCGTTCCAAGGTTATCACTCAATAAAGCTTTCAAGATAGCAGATGAGGTCCTTACAAGGTCCATCAAAGGGATAACGGAAGTCGTTACCAAACCGGGTCTTGTCAACTTGGATTTCAACGACCTGAAGACCATAATGGAAGGCGCAGGCGTAGCCATGATAGGCATGGGCGAATCGGACTCCGAGAACAGGGCCGAGGAAGCCATCGAAGAGGCTATCAATTCACCACTGCTCGAGGTCGATATCAGCAACGCGAACGCAGCCCTGGTTAACGTCGTGGGCGGTAACGATATGACCGTCGCAGAAGCCGAAAAGGTCGCCGAGATAGTGGAGAACCAGATAGGCAAGAACGCAAGGATAATCTGGGGCGCCTCCGTGGAGCCAACTTTGGAGAAGACCCTGCGAGTCATGGTGGTCATAACCGGCGTCAAATCAAAACAGATATTCGGTAGAGCATCAGGCGGTAAAGAAGGAATACAGAGCGTAGCATGAGGTTAGTCAAATGGACATAATGGAAAAATCATGGGAAGTTCAGAAGAAGATCGAAGAGAGAGCCAACAAGATAGGTAAGGGTAAATACGGCCGTATCCTAAAGATGGCGAGAAAACCGGATATGGATGAATACAAGAAGACCCTCACCATCTGTATACTCGGTATCTTGCTCATCGGCGGTTTGGGCTTTCTGATCTACTGGTTATGGGATAACGTCCCCCAGTACATACAATTTTTAATGTGAGGTTTTTTGATGGGGCTTCTCGAAGATTTTACAGAAGAGGAAATAGAAGAAGAACCTGAAGAGAAGAAGGTGGAGGAAGAGGTAGAAGAAGAGAAACTCGGACTCCATTTTCAATGTGAGGAAACTAGAAAATCGGTGACCACGGGAAGCGACGTCGTTTATCTGGTAAATCTTATCAACGATACCGATCAAGGTCACACTGTGAAAGTTAATGCTCACATCATCTACAGCGTGCCTGAAGAAGAAAGGATACCTTGGCAGGTCACTTTGAGAGGGGAGAAGACCAAACCCAAAGGTGACCTGATCTTCGAAAAGGAGGTCGAAATCAAGAAGGGTGATAAAGAGATACTGCCGATCAAAGTCGAAGCTCCAGAAGGAGCTAGATACGGTGAGAAACTCGAGGTTGTCGTAGATGCGACCTCTACCAAAGATACACTCATTTCAGATTCAATAACATTGTTCACAATAGCTAGACCAACGGTCATAGCTGTGAAGACCCAGATAGGACAGGAGAGGAACGTGGCAGATTACCTGTTCGCATTCGCAAAGAAGAACGACGTAGGTATATTCTCCATACTGTGCCCGAAACCCGTGAGAGGATACATATTCATGGAAGTTATGAACCCCCATAGGGTCGAAGAGATCATCAGCGGTATGCGGAAAGCCAAAGGCGTAGTTGAAGGCGAAAGCAGTATGGAAGAGATCGAGCATTTCCTGGCACCGAAACTGGCTGTTGAAGGTATCGCAGAAGGAGACATAGTCGAGCTCAGTGCGGGACCGTTCAAAGGCGAGAAAGCCAGGGTCACCCAGATAGACGAGGCTTCCGACGAGATAACCGTGGAGCTCTTCGAAGCTACCGTGCCGATACCAGTAACAGTAAGAGGGGACCACGTCAGAGTTTTGGAGAAAGAAGGATAACAATTATATGTGATAACGTTAAAAGGAGTTGAGATTAGATATGGCTACTGAAACGATAGAAGCGCTTGTTGATGGCGGCGAGGCCAGTGCTGGCCCTCCATTGGGTCCGGAATTAGGGCCTCTCGGAGTTAACATAATGGAGATAGTTAACGCGATAAACGATAAAACGGACAAATTCAAGGGTATGAAGGTCCCGATCAAACTTACAGTCGATACGGAGACTCAGGAATTCACAATAGAAGTCGGTACACCTCCGACTTCAGCATTGATATTGGAAAAATTAGGCATCGATAAGGGCAGCGGAGAACCCCTGAAGAACAAGGTCGCCAACCTATCGGTCAAACAGGCGAAAGAGATCGCAGAGATGAAAGAGGACGACCTGCTGGGTAAGGATTACAAGATGAAAGCTAGCGAAGTCATGGGCACATGTGTATCCATGGGCGTTACTGTGGATGGTAAGGATCCTAGAGAAGCTCAAAAACTCCTTCAAGAAGGAGAATACGACAAGTATTTCTGACCACCGACCAACAACTAATATAAAAAAAACACAAACACCTTTTTTTCTACCCTAATTTTATCTTACGAGCCTTGCCTCTAGTTATAAGAACGTTAGCGATATCTTCTCTCAGAGTTACAACATCTTCTTTTTTCAATTCGTATGATGTGTGGATATCTACGAAGGGGGGGACATCTTCCGTGATGTGAACTAATATCTCATGGATCTGCGCATCTTCCGATCCTTCACCTACTTCCGCCTTCTTATCTTCTACCTCTTCACCGCTCAATCCCTCGAGCTCCTCTTCGATATCTGCATCATCTGCACCTTCATCAGGAAACTCTTCATCATCTACAGATCCTACAGATTCTACAGATCCTATTTTCACTCCTTCAGGCTGTTCGGATCCGGCGGGCTCTACATGCTGTTCTTCCTCCACCCCCGAGACATCTTCGATCGGATCTTTTTTCGGTTCTGTTTGTGTGGCATCTTTGAGTCTCTCTTTCGGGTCTTTCAATTCATCGGCAACGCTCTCTTCACCGCTCTCTTTAGGTGTTCTTTTATATTCGCCGTAGAACATCTCCTCTTTCAGTTCTGTTATCAGCATAGATGTGTCTTTGAAGAACTCCATCTCGCGGTCGAGCATCTTTTCAGTTTCAACCTTATCCACACCGCTCGAATGATGGACGGCGGAAAGCGTTATCTTTCGGACCCGTGTGTTGAAAAGATTTTGAGCCATCTTCTTGGCTTTGCTGTACTCCCTGCGTAGTATCTCGGCTCTTCGGTCTGTAGAGAAATCCTGCCCTTTCAGATCCTCCTCCAATTCATCTAGATATTCCCTCAACTCAGAGAAAAAATGTTTGTCCATCTTTACCAAACTTTCGGACCTTTTTTCGTGTTCCAAAGCGTTTATGAGATCGTTCAACTGAAATTCCTTGTCAGCCATCTAAATCAGGTAAAAACACAAATTAAATATGATTTTCGGAAGATGAAATGAAGGTTAGGTTATATCCGTGATCCTCTATTCAAATACCGTGCCACAGTGAGGGCACTTTTCTGCATCTTCGTCAACTTCTTCCCTACACTCAGAACAAACATAGATGACGGATTCTTCTTCTCCTTCGAATATCTCGGCCCCGCATTTAAGGCACTGGAAATCGTCCGGGACGAAACCTCCGCAGAACGGGCACTCGATGAGTACATCTATAAAACCCAAATCGTCCTCTTCTCCCTTATCTACTCCGTCTGCTTCCAAATTCATCGTATCAAAATAATCCTGAGGATATTAATCATTTTCCCCTTGCCCTTCGACCTTCACTTCACCCCACTTTCCCGCCTGGATCTGGAGCCCGTATCCTTTATCCTGAACATATCCATTGATGACCCTGAGTTGACCGCCGAGCTCTATGGTGTCTCCCACAAGATCAGTATCTTCGTCCCAGAGCACCAGTTTTACCGTTCCCGTTCCATCATCCAACCTAACGTTCCTGACCCTGCCTTCTCCGTTCCCCTTCTTGAAAGTCCTCAAAGTGCCGGTGTCGATGACCTCGCCTGTTATCGTGGCGTCATCGCCGGGTTCTATCTCGCCTATCTCTTTCACCGCCGATTCGTTCCGCCCTTCCTCAGCAACGATCATCATGGCCAGGGCTTCCTCGTCGAAGAGGTGGTTGTATTCTTCCTTCTTTTCGTCGATGAGGCTGTCGAACTCTTCCCTGGAATAGATGTCCTGGACTTTCTCGTAGTATTCATCTAACGGGGTCATGGGATTGGAAACTACTCTACTCATTAAAACATTTTGTAAAAGTGCTAAAAAAATTAAAAAATTAAGAAAAAAAGAAGGGTTTTTTTCCGACCCATCACGCCATACAATTTATCTATATGACGCCCTGGTCGAGCATCGCCTTTGCGACCTTTAAGAACCCGCCTACGTTGGCACCGAGGATGAGGTTGCCCTTGTCATCGAATTCTTTGGAAGTCTCGTAGCACGTCTTGTGGATGTTCTTCATGATGCCCTGTAACCTGTTATCGACTTCCTCGAAGGTCCAGCTCTCACGTTGTGAGTTCTGAGCCATCTCGAGACCGCTCACTGATACTCCACCGGCGTTTGCAGCTTTAGCGGGAGCGACCAGCAGATCGTTCTGTTGATACACTTCGACGGCCTCGGGTGTCGATGGCATGTTCGCTCCTTCTCCTACCGCGATTATACCGTTATCGACTAGTTTCTGAGCATCGTCTTCGTTGATCTCGTTCTGTGTAGCCGATGGAAGAGCGATATCCGCGTCGAATCCCCACGGTTTTCCTCCGTCGACGTACTCAACATCGAACTCTTCCGCGTATTCCTTGATCCTTCCTCTTCTGACCTGTTTAAGCTCGAAGACGTAGTCTCTCTTATCTCCGGATATTCCATCTGGATCGTATATGGTTCCACTGGAATCCGACATCGTTACAACTTTCGCACCCAGTTCGTTGCATTTATCCAGAGCGAATTGAGCTACATTACCAGAACCGGATATCAACACTTCTTTACCTTTCAGGTCTTCTCCAGCACTAGCGAGCATCTCTTTTGTGAAATAGACCAAACCGTAACCGGTAGCTTCGGGCCTAGCTAGAGAGCCGCCCCATTCGGGTGTTTTACCTGTTAAAACCCCTTCGAATCTGTTGACTATCTTACGGTACTGGCCGTAGAGATATCCTATCTCTCTGCCCCCTACACCGATGTCCCCAGCCGGTACATCAGTATCCGGACCGATATGTCTGTAAAGCTCAGTCATGAAACTCTGACAGAAACGCATCACTTCCTTGTCGGATTTGCCTTTCGGGTCGAAATCCGATCCTCCTTTTCCACCACCCATGGCTAATCCTGTCAACGAGTTCTTGAATACCTGTTCGAAACCCAAGAATTTGATTATACCCAAATACACGGATGGATGGTACCTCAGACCTCCTTTATAGGGGCCTATCGCACTGTTGAACTGGACCCTGAATCCTCTATTCACATGCACTTCTCCGTCGTCGTCTACCCAAGGCACTCTGAACATTATCTGCCTTTCCGGTTCGACCATCCTTTCGACTACCTTCTCTTTTCGGAATTCGGGATATTTCTCCACAGCGGGTTCGATGGATTCCAAGACCTCTTCTACGGCCTGGTGGAACTCTTCTTCACCCGGGTTTCTATCTACAACCTGCTCATAGATTTCATCTAAAGACATTTTATTGATCTCCTTTGTTTTATATCCCCGTCCCTTATCTCTACCTAAGGTACGGGAACTCTCAAAAAACTATGATTGATTTAAGTATTTCGATTCATGAACTAAATCCGCTTTAGATGAATTGAAAAAAATAAACAAAGGTGGGGGGGCTAACCCCTATTACGTCTAAATGTTTTGGATCAGTTTCTCTATGATGGCGATATTCCTAGGGATATCACTATCTACCACTGGCTTCAATACAACTTCATCGCCCAAACTGTTCTTGATTGTACCTGATTTCTCCATCCAGCTCCTTATCGGTAATACCATATCGGCCGCTTCCCCGAGTTCATTGCGTTCCTCGGTCAGGTAGATGATGTGTTCGTATCCGAGATCATCTTTCGCCACCGCGTTGTAGCCGTAAACCAAGACCGTATCGCATCCTTCCGACGCTTCATCGTAGGTCATACCTTCGTCGATGAGTCCCTGGAAATTACCGCCAGGGTGTGCAACTATCATATCGTCAAAGATCTCTTCACTGAAGGATGTTAGAACCGCAATCTCTTTTCCGTTGGCTTCCAGATCCTCGATAGAATCGACCTTCTCTGCACCTGAGTCTTTCGCGTCTTGTACGAACAATTTCATCACTGGAGCGATCTCGAAAACGCCCTCTTCAACGAATATCTTTTCAGCTGTTCTGAGAGCATCGATATCTACTGTAGATCCTTTCTCACTAACGTACGATATCAGTTTTCCACCTGTGTTCTCTGATAGTTCTTTGAGTTTCTCGAGCTCCTCCATTGTTGTAGATGGTGAAACGATGATGTCCGCCTTACCATCCGACAGTATCTCCGCCGCTTTCTCTAGATCTTCTTCTCTGTACTCAGGTCTCGATGCTATATCGGGTATGGTCTCGAATTTTCCTATGTCGCAGATGTGTTCCTTGTAAACGTGGTCAACGAACGGCTTTAGCATGACAGGCCGACCATTTACAATCCTCACTTCAACTGGGCATGTCAATCCACAGCTCACACAGTACGTTTTCTTAGATGCTTCGGTCTCGTGTGGGCCCGGTTTAACATCGTCCATTATCTCCTCGAAGGCACCGGTTGGGCATGCGTCTGCAATATCTCCTATCAGTTCACTGTCAACTGTGCCCAGAGGATCTCCAAAGGCCGGTTCCACTATGGTTTTCAGACCCCTGTTGGCGAATTGAACTATACTTTCATCGTGTAACTCATCGCTGGTCCTGACACACGAACCACAGAGGATACATTTACCCGGTTCTCTCAATACATCAGTGTGCGATTCGTCCTTCTCGTATTCGTACTTGAATCCCTCGTAAGCATGCTGTTCCGCACCGTACTTTTCGGCGTATTCTCGAAGCAGACACTCGAACCTATCTAAACAACCGCATTCTAGACATCTCTCAGCTTCCTTCTCGGCTTCTTCTTTGCTGTAGCCCAACTCGATAACGTCGAAATCCTGCACCCTGTCACCGGCTCCTCGCATGGGCATCGCCACCCTGGGTTTAGCCGTGTAATCTGCGAAATCTTCCTCGGTCACTTCGTCCTCGTGAACATATCCGTAATCGGGCATCTTGTAATCTTCCGGCACTTCGTAAGAATCCAACTCACCTTTGAGATAGGCATCCATGGCGAATGCGGCCTCTCTGGCTTGACCGGTACACTCTACGATAGACGATGGGCCCATGACCGCATCACCGGCTGTGAAAACGTCCTCGAAGTTCGTCTGGAACTTCTCATTCATACCGAGGGTATACTTGTCCTTCTCGAGTCCCTCGTTCTCCAACGTATCTAGATCAGGGGATTGACCGATGGCCAGGATCACTGAATCCGCTTCGATATCTACCGTTTCATCCGGTATCTTGATCGGCTTAGCCCTTCCTGATTCATCGGGCTCCCCGAGTTCCATGCATGCACAAGTTACTTTCTCGATACCGTCCTCGTCGCATCCGCATATCTTCTCTGGATTGGCAAGGAACTTGAAATCGATGCCTTCTTCCTTGGCCTCTTCGATCTCTTCTTCGTTGGCAGGTGCCTGCTCTAGAGTCCTCCTGTAAGCGATGGTGACTTCTTTTCCCATCCTTTTAGCCACCCTAGCCACATCCATGGCCGTATTTCCGCATCCGACTACCAGGACTTTTTCACCTAGATTCAGCTCTTTTCCTAAAGTTCGATCGATGAGGAAATCTATTCCGCCCATGACACCTGGAAGTTCTTTACCTTCGATGGGAACGATCCAGCTCTCCCAAGCACCTGGGGACATGAAAACAGCGTCGTAGTCGTCCCTTAGATCTTCGAGTTTGAAATCTTCACCCATCTTAGAATCTGTCTCCGCTTGGATACCTAGACCCAGGATGTAATCTATCTCCTTATCCAGCAGGTCCTTCGGAAGTCGATAATTGGGGATACCGTACCTCATCATGCCGCCCAATTTGGGCATCATGTCGTATATCTTGACGTCGTGACCTCTCCAGCGTAGGAAGTAAGCTGCCGTCAACCCGGCTGGCCCACCGCCGACTACGGCGACTTTCTTGCCAGTGCTCTCCTGTATATCCGGAATCCACGGATCATCTACCTCGATCTCGGCGGCGTACATCTTGAGCTGCCTGATAGCTAGAGGATCATCCACAAGCTGCCGCCTGCATTCGTCCTCACAGGGAGCGAAACATGCTCTACCCAGTGATATCGCCAGAGGTGTTCGCTGTTTGATCAACTTTGATGCTTCCTTCGGTCTTCCGTTGGCGATGTGTGCTAAATAACCTTGACAGTCCGTACTAGCCGGGCACTCCAAGGAACACGGGCCGACGCAGTCGCCGGTGTGCTCGGAAAGGAGCAGCTCGATAGCCATCTTCCTTCCTTCTTGTACTTCTTCTGTATCGGTCGTTATCTTCATACCGTCTGAGACAGGGGTATCACAGGATGTGGTCACCATCTTTCCTCTATCGGTCTCTATCTCT
>JBNJFO010000054.1:0-9035 GCA_051746905.1 Thermoplasmatota archaeon | reverse complement strand
CCACTATCGCACAGGCTTCTCTAACTATCTCAGTTCTCTCGGGAGTTGCCTCGCCCATCACCCTTATAGCTAAACCGGGTCCCGGAAAAGGCTGCTTCTCAGCTGTGGAAAGTCCAAGCTCTCTAGCAACTTTCCTAACTTCGTCTTTATATAAATCTCTTAACGGCTCGATCAGATCCAGCTGCATCTCTTCTGGAAGACCGCCTACGTTGTGATGAGATTTGATCGTATCCCTGACTTCGTCACCGCTCTCGATCCAATCCGGTGCGATGGTGCCCTGGACCAAGTGATCAGCTCCGAAACCCTTCGCCTCTCTCTCGAAGACCTCGATAAACTTGTTTCCGATGATCTTCCTTTTCTCTTCAGGATCGGTCACACCATCCATTGCTTCATAGAACTCGTCTTTAGCATCGATTATCACGTGATTGATACCCATCTCGGAGAAGATCTCGTCGATGGTTTCGGTTTCTCCTTTTCTCATGTACCCTGTATCAACATAGATGGCCAGTAGTCTATCGCCCATGGCTTTTCCCACCAGTACTGCTGCCACAGTGCTGTCAACCCCCCCGCTGCATCCGACTACTGCTTTTCCATCTATCTCGCTGATCTCTTCGATCTTCTCTTCAATAAATTTAGCTGCATCTAACAATTAAATCTCCTCTTTTGGCCTTTTTAGAACTCGCTTTCTACTTCTTCTGCATCTTTAAATACTTTTTTCTTCCTATTCTCTCTGTAATCCTTCAACCTTTCAGCTATCTCTTCGTCTTTCATCGCCAGCATCTCAACGGCTAAAAGGGCCGCGTTGTCACCCCTGTTCATCCCGACGGTAGCAACGGGTATCCCAGGAGGCATCTGGACGATCGATAGCAACGAATCCAAGTTCATCCTTCCGCTCACAGGGACTCCGATAACTGGTTTGATAGTATGCGCGGCCACAACACCTGGTAACGCCGCTGCAAGCCCGGCAATTGTAATAAAAACATCCACTTCTTCGTCTTCACATAGTTCTTTAGTCCTTTCAGGCGTCCTGTGGGCTGAAGAAACGGTCATCTCATGATCGATATCTAGTTGTTCCAAGATATTCACCGCTTTCTTACCAACATCGAGGTCGCTTTTACTCCCTAGTATGATCTTGACTTTCATGAATAAGAGAATAAAAAAAGGTTAAAATAGTTTTTGTAGGGTCTCGTGACTTTTCCCGATATCACGTTTTCATTATGGCGAAAAGGAATATACCCAATGAAATCAGAGCGCCTACCAGGAAAGCCCCTATGTATTTCACCGCTTCGATAACTAGTGGTATCAGATAATTGTCTTCCGCATATGGAAGTAGATCCTGATTGTATACCAGTGCTACTACTATTCCGATCACTATACCTACAACCAGCAGACCGATCCCAACAGCTCTACTTTTTCCTCTACCGAAGTAAGCTGTAAATATACCTGATAAAGCCAGTCCTAAGCCGAGCGCCAACAGAAGTATCGTCAATATTCCCATCATCTCTAACATTTTTTTTCCTCCTTAAAATTCGATTCCAGTCAGTGTTTTTGTGTCCTCGACACCGTCGATAGACCTTATCTTGTCCACTACTACTTGACCGAGTTTGTTGAAGTTCTCGGCCTGTATCTTTGCGATCAGATCATATTCACCGAAAAGGGAATGTATCTCTCTGACCTGTTCAACATCCTTCAGGATGCCGTAAACTTCTCTTTCAGCCGCCGGTGCCGTTTTTATAAGGACAAAACCTATCGCCAATGTTTCACCTATGGGGTAGTAATTGCTACCGAAATATAAATATTTTGTCTATTTTTGTTTTTTCTATATTTTTATAGCAAGATCTTTGAGGTCACAGCACCTTTAGATCTCTACTGGCATCGGTCAAAAATTCATAACCATCCTCAGTAACAACGATATCGTCTTCTATCCTGACTCCTCCGTATCCAGGCAGATAAACACCCGGTTCTACCGTGTAAACCATCCCTGGCTCTAGAGTCACATCGACACCCGGTGAAAGTCCAGAACCATCGTGGGTTGAAAGGCCGATACTGTGACCCAATCCGTGTGTGAATTTTCCCTTGAATTCAGTTTCCTCAATAACATCGTGAGCTGCCATGTGCACGTCTTTACCTTTCACACCTGGTTCGATCTTATCCAGGGCTGCCTGCTGTGCGTTGCTAACAGTTTCATACATCCTCTCCTGCTTTTCAGACAGCGGCCCGATGACTACAGTGCGTGTAATATCTGACCGATAACGTTTATAGAGTGCTCCGAAGTCCATCAAAACGAATTCTCCTTCCTTCAATTCCCGATCTCCAGCAGTGTAATGTGGTTCAGCTGTATTTGGTCCGCTGGAAGATATTATCTCGAAGGCATCACCTGTTGCCCCGCGTTTCTTCATCCTATAAGATATCTCGGCGGCCAGTTCGTATTCCTTCACACCCGGTTCTATAAATTCAACCACCTCATCAGCCACTCGTGAAGCTATCTCACCTGCGTCGCTCAATCTCTGGATCTCCTCTTCATCCTTGATGTTCCTTGCATCAACAACTGCATCCGTGATATCGATTATCTCTGCATCTGTGCTGTCCTTTATCTTCATGTATCCGCTGTAAGTCAGTTCTGAAGCATTGACACCGATCTTATCGAGCTTACTCAATTTCTCTTCCATCCATCCTTCTCTTTCTTCACTTTTCCTTATCGCTGTCAAAGGCATATCCGCTTTCTTAGCGCTCTCTTCCTCCAAGAAAGTCGTCAATATCTCACCAGAATAGTCAGGGTAGATTATCACGCCGCTTCCCTCGAATTCTCCTTTGACCAAACCGGTCAGGTAGAAAAAAGTCCTGTCCACATGAGGTTTGGTCGAATTGAAGATGAATATGGCATCTAGTTCTTCATCAACTTTATCGAAAACATTTTTGATCCTCGATCTCATATTATCATCGAGTTATCTCAGAAGGGTTATTTAATTTTCACTACTTTAGTTCCGGCTACGTAGTCACCGATACGCTTGTTCTTTCCCCCGCTTACCATCAGCACTATGCTGAAGATGTAGAAATAAAGTATGATATCAGCATATCTGGCCGTGTTCCTTGCTGCCGACTGAACGAACGTAATAGCTTCCATATCGTCAGAGACAACTTTCAAACCCATCAGCTTCTTACCTAAACTCGCTCCGAACTTCCACTCAAGGAGGGTGAAATAGATGAACTGGATCGAGATCATCAGTGAAAATATCGCAAGTAGATATGAATAAGACTGGATCATATCCGTTATTATCGTGTTCCTCAAGAAAACGAAGATAAGGATCAAGACAAAAGGAACAAAGATCAGCAAAAGATCTATGAGGTAAGCTATGATCCTCTTCGACAAGCTGTGGAAATATTTATTCAATTTTTCATTTATGGAAGCTGTCAGGAAACGGGCGGTCACGAATACTTTGTGAGCATCTTTCTTTGTAGGTCTGTAACCCCTTCGGTTCATGGTTTTGTAATCTTCGATGGCATACTTGTGGAAGCCGAGATAACTCATCACCATCTCGGGAGAAAAACGTTGACCAAGTGCCATATCCCCTCTCATCTTCATCAGATTCCAGCCCTTCTTTATGTTTCTATCAACTGCTTTTTGTGACGATATTACGCTCTTTATGAAACGACCATCTCTCATGAAGTTGATGCTATCATCCAGTAAAGAACCGTGAACCCCATCAGGATAACTATTGTAATAAAAAGCTATCAATGGAACAGCAGCTATAAGACCGGACAAGTAAACAAGGTCCATCGCCCCGGCCCCACCTATCGAACCCAGAACACCCTCATCTACGAGCATCGGTATCCGGACCAGATCCGCACCTATCAGATTTCCCATGACCGCTGCGGTATAAGCGAACGGTATCCTCATCTCTGCTTCTCTTTCAAAAACGAAAGCGAAGACTATACCTAAAAATGAAGGCAGTAAAAATTGTGGAAATTCTGCAACGATACCCATGGAGGGTCTAAAATCGGTGATGAGGAAGGCAACCGCTGAGACGATCCCAGTAGCTAGTGCCAATGTGTATAGATTTATCTTCTTCTTGTAGACCAAACTTCCCGCTACTATTACTGGGATCAACCCACCCCCGACATTGATATTTAGAAGTGATTCATCAGAAACGATCAACGGGATATCGGCGATCATACCGAACAACGAACCTACCAGTATCATCCCCACTTCCGCCTTTCCGAAACCGGTTTTCTCCAAAAAATTTCGTTTGTGCATGTAAAATATGAAAAGACCGGCTGCTAGAACCGGCAGCATGATTATGTATGTGGTCGTGCTCAAAATTGTTTTCAGAACCAAAGTTATCGACCTTAACGAATGGTATCCAGTGAGAACGAACCCATGGATATTCCGCTCTTACTAGATGTGTATTGGATCCAATCTCTGGTCTGCACGTCACCTAGACCTGATACTCTCAAGAAGGTTTTCAACTGTTCAGATTTGAACTCGATCTCACCGTCCATCATGTGACCCAGCATAGATATATCCTGTTCGCTGTGCATCCCTTTCTCCAGGGTGTAGAGCGTCACTGCATTATCCCTTTTCCTTCTCCCGGCAAAGGGCTGCAGACTTCTGAAAGTGGTTTCAGTATTCAGATACGCGATGATCGTTGAAACCGACTCGAATGCCATACGATAGTAACGATGTTTCTTGTTTATCTCTTCGATGAACTCTTCAACAGCATCATTTATGGCTTGGACGTCGGATTGGTTTTCAATATATCGGACGTTCTCCTTTTCTTTCATCTCTTCATTCATCTCACCCATGCTCATGGAATATGCGTCTACGTAATAAACCAGCCCTCTTATCTCATATTCTTCATAAGTTGGTAGAACGAACTTCATCTCTTCTCTTATCTTGTCTATGGTTTGGTCAGTTATCACCCATAATGCTGGGATCCCTTTCTCTATACCTTCGGCCATGAAAGAATTTATCATTACTTTCTTTCCGACGTGAGGGGGCCCGTATATTGATACGTTTGAACCGAGTGGTATACCTCCCAGAAGGAGGTCGTCCAATCTGCTCGTTCCCGTTTTCGCTTTCTCTTGTTCGATCTCCTGAAGGATCTCTTCCTGCCTCTCCTCGAGTTCTTCGTCTATCATATCCTCTTCTCGAGCCCTGAGTTCTCTTTCTTTCTGTTCGATGTATTTTTCTTTTGCTTTCATCTCCCGTTCCTTCGCATCGATCTCTTTCTGCAGGTCTTCTAACCTTCTCTTCCTCTCTTTTTCAGAGGTATTACCGTATTCCTCCCTTAATGAAGCTAATTCCTGCCTTTCCTTCTTCATGACCTCTTCTCTGTGCCTGAGATCCTCTTCTCGCTTGTTCATTTCATCTTCTTTATACTGCATCTTCTCTTTGAAGTCGTTCAACTCGTCTTCTTTGAAACTCAGATCATCCCTAAGGTCTTGGATCTTGTTGTTCTTCTGTTGTATCTCTGCTTCTTTACTTTCCAACAACTTTTCCTTTTCTTTCAACTCGGAAAGTATCTCATCATCCTCATAGTCTTGGTAATCACCAGAGGATTTCATCGCTTCTATCTTGGCTTCCAATTTCTGATTTTTCCGTCTCAGTGATTCCAATTCTTCATTTGCAACAGCTACCTGTCCTTCTTGTAATGTAGCTCCACCTGAACCACTATCGCCCCCTGTCGGCTGTCTCATCTTCTGAGATTTCAGGTATTTCAGCATGGCAACACTACCCTGCTTTATCTCTTCCATCTCATCCAAAAGAGACCCTCGCTCTTCTCTGAGTTCTTCTACTTGCCCAGATAAATTATCGACTCTCTCTCTCAGTTCTGCGTTCTCTTCGACTATCGCTTCCGCATCGAAGTCACCGGTCTCTATCTCTTTCAACCGCTTCTCGAACTCCACTTTTAGGTTCTGGGCTTCACCCATCCTTTCTTCGAGTTCGCTCTTAGTTGCTTCTATCTTTTCTTCTTTCTCAGCGATCTCTTCTTCTAGAACTTCCCTTTCTTCCTCAAAACTCTCTTCCCCCAGCCAACCCGAGAAGGAATCCTTCTCGCCGCTGAGCCATGCCTTGAGGTCACCGTAATCTTGTTCATCTTCCTGTGAAACCTGGGGCTTGACTTTCTTACTCTTTGATTTTGTTCCCTTCTCTTTAGCCTCCTCTATCTCATCGGTAAGTAAACCACCTAGATCTTTATCGCTGTCTCCTGTCAGCCACTGCGCTAACTCATCATCTCCGTCAGAACTTTTACTCGCTTTTGGATCTTCATCGTTCTCTTGTTTTTCGGTTATCTGTGTCACTTCCTCTTTGAGTTTTTCTGCTTTCTCTTCATCCATTTCATCTATCTCAACGAGTTTTTCAGTGCTCGCTTGAGCCAACTGTTCCACATTTGTAAAACCAGCGTTTATCAAGAGACCAGCCAGATTTTCATCAACTATCGAAACTTGCTGGAGCTCTTCAGATATCTTATCCGTCTCGGATTCTGATAGAGTGGATGCTAACGCCTCGGCACTCTGCTTATCCTTTTCCGCATAACTTCCATTCGTGCTTCCAGCCATATCAACACGATCTGTCCGACAGTGAATTACCTACTGACGTGAGAAAAAGATTACTCGTTATAAATCTTTTTATTGTTTTTCTCACGATTATAGGAAACAATATCACTACCTGTTTAACGTATGTAAATATAAAGTTTCCCCTGAATCTATTTAAGCGTTTTGGTTATTCAGCAAAAAATCGCCGATCTTATCGTATAACTTTTTAAGAAAGAAAGGGCCCAACAGCCATAGTGGTATAACAACTATCACTCCTTCAACTTTCAGAGTCACCAGGATCATCACGGATATGATACCGAACAATACACTTATCGAGGCAGTCAACACATGTATCTTTTTCACATATCTATTATCTCCAGCCTGGTTTATATCATTTTCTTCTACTGGCCCTTGAGCGACAAAGTAATATACATCGAATCAATGCACAAAAATATGAGCTTGGATGATAACCTAGATGACGAAAAGATATCTCTCGACGACGGGGCGGGCGGAGAGAAGATGGAGAAACTCATAAAAGAGATATTTTTACCTGCCTTCAAGAACGAACAAGGTGAGATACCGCTTGAATATCTGGATGATTCCGCAGTGATCGACGATATCGTTTTCACTATAGACGGCCACACGGTCAAACCGATTTTTTTTCCGGGTGGAGACCTCGGTAAACTCGCAGTCGCGGGTACCATCAACGACCTCCTTTCGATAGGGGCGAAACCGGTTGCACTCTCTTCAGCCCTGGTTTTACCTGAAGGATTTTCGATGTCAAAACTCAAGAGATTGATCAAAAGCACGGCTGAAACTGCTAAGAAAGCAGAAGTCCCCATCGTTACTGGAGACACTAAAGTGGTCGAGAAAGAAGATCTAGACGAACCCATAATGACGACATCGGGTATCGGTAAAAGACACCCCCTACTCGATCAGAATCTAGAAACAGCTGGAGGAAGAAAAACAAGATGGTTGTCAGACAACAATCTGAATCCAGGAGACGATATAATTTTAACTGGTTCTGTCGGGGATCATGGTATTACAGTTCTTTCTGAGAGAGAAGGATACGGTTTCCAGGGGCAGATAATGAGTGACGTAGAACCCTTGGTAGATATTGTCCATTCAGCATTGGGTGTAGGAGGTATAGCAGCCGTTAAGGATCCAACGAGAGGGGGTCTAGCCAATGCTTTGAACGAGTGGTCCAGTAAATCCGAGATCGGTATAGAAGTATACGAGGAAAAGATACCTATCAAAAAATGGGTGTCCGCAGCCAGTGAGATGCTTGGTATAGATCCGCTTAGTATAGGCAACGAGGGAAAGATGATAATGGCCGTCAACCAACACAGCACTGAGAAAGTTCTATCAGCTATAAAAGAGACCGAAAATGGAAGATACGCCGCTGTGATAGGAAAGGCGACTGAAGATATAGATCGAGTAGTTTTGAAAACAGAAGTTGGCGGTGCCAGGATACTCGAGGAACCTGTTGGAGATCCAGTTCCACGGATATGTTAATCCTTTGTGGATCTTGTCTTGTATAGAAAGATCGATACTGCCACAACGATGACAGTTGACAAAATGTATATGGCCAGGTGATCCCCAGAACCATCATGTTCCTGTTCTACGAACTCAAATCCGCTTTTTTCCTTAACGGTTATAGTTGCGGTATCAACATCGCTGTTCCCTTCTTTATCCTCTGTATAGAGTTTGATCTGTCTAGTCCCCTCCCTTTTATAGATCATAGATACCTTTTTCCCTTCTGATTCATATCTCCCATCGCCATCTAGATCCCAGAGGTATGTAGTGATGTTTTCATCGTCCCAAGAGTTTGAAGCATCGAAATTATGAACTTCACCCACGACTACTTCTTCATCTCTTCCTGCATCGGCGATCGGTGTGATCGTATCTTCCCTCCAGTCGGAATCAAAAACCTTTTCGAAATATCTTGCTGCCTTTTTATTCTCTATTATCACGCCTACTTCCCTGTTCTGCAGAATTGAATTGGCATTCCAGTTGATACTCGAGACCAAGGCTTTCTCTCCGTCTACGATCATCCCCTTGTTATGGACTTTTTTCAAGCCGTGCCCTTCTTCTATCAATTTTGCTTCTATCGGTATCGATCCTTCAGAGGAAAGGCGGTTCAATCTATTTACCATCTCGTCGTTATTGTCTTTACCTCTTATGTTATACCAGGTGGAATCAAGGATAATCTGGACTTCAACACCCCTCCTGGCTGCACGTATCAGTTCTTCAATGTATGGGTTCGTTCTGTTATACGGCCAATCGTATGCGTAGAACTGTTCGACCTTGATATATTCACTGGCTGAACTTATCATATCCAAGACGGTATCGTTAGACATAGAAGAATCTGGTGAAAGAACAGGTGTAACTTTGAATTCACCTTCGATGGATCTTTGTTCAAATCGATATTGATAACTTCCCAGTTCAGTGTATTCTGGTTCTACAGAGATCGTTGTATCGGGAATGGTCTCTCCGAA
>JBNJFO010000053.1:0-9096 GCA_051746905.1 Thermoplasmatota archaeon | reverse complement strand
TTGATCGATGAATTAGCTCGTTCTGCACAGGATGCCCTTGAAAAGGGAGGTTTCGATAACGTTGAAGTAGTCATAGGAGACGGTTCTAAAGGATACGAAGAAGCCGCGCCCTACGACCGTATCTCAGTAGCATGTGGAGCTCCAGAGATCCCAAAACCCATGATAGACCAACTAAAAAAAGACGGTAAGATACTGATACCCGTGGGCGGACAGTACTACCAGACCCTATACAGAGCCACTAAACTAAAAGAAGATGAAATAAAAAAAGAGGATTTGGGCGGCGTACTCTTCGTCCCGCTGAAGGGTGAGTACGGCTACTGATCTTTACCCGTTCAGATTATCGGTATCAACTGGATATACGGACTTCCTTTTTCTTCGTCAGGCACCACCGCGTAGAGTCCTGTCTTCGGTTTTACACCATACAAGCAGGGTGTATTGTTTATACTGGATATCACGAAGTAAGCGTCGGCCATGTTCTTGATCTCGCTGGATAGCTTCAATCCGTGCTTTGTTATACCTATACCGAGATTGTCGGTCACCTTGGTATTCGCAACAGCTTCCAGGAGTTCCTTGATAGCGATCTCGTCGCCTCTTAGATATTCCAGAGTATCGAAACCGGCGTAATCCAGGATCGGTTTGTTTTCTTCTCCTCTGATCTCGGTTATATTCTGGTTGTATATCTTACCGAGTTCGTCCGGGCTTTTACCGCCCAGAGCCATCATGTAAGGTTTATCAGAAGATGGGCTGAAGTAATCTACTATCCTGAATTTTTCATCGAATCTATCTGCGTTAACGTGCTTGGTCAGATCGTTCTTGAGGTTATCAGCGTGTGTACCACCAGATAATATGGCTAAGATACCTCTATCATGGGTCAGGAAATTGAGAAGTATCGGCCTGATCACATTCATGTACTCTTCGGTGCTTACATCCTCCTTAACCTCAAAGACATTGTAACTGCCCCTTTCGAAGCCGCCTCCCAGCAGTTCATCTAGATCCTTTGTTCCAGTGCTGAACATGCCTTCTGGATCCTCTACAGGCTCCCACTTGATCTCCTGGGGTATATCCTCGTAGAATGCGTGGAAACATCTCGACCTTCCGCCGTTGAGTGTCATCAGATACGAAGGTTGTCTGATGCCAACCGATCTAAGCTTGACCAGTTGTATCTCTCGGACATCCCTGTTCTCCATCTGATATCTATTTAGATTGACGACTCCGTCTACGAGGTATTCCAATTCTTGGGCTTCTTCTCTCTCCATCACCAGGATCAGATTTGTATTGGATTCCTCCACCAGATCCTTTTGGAGTGCCATCAGGAATTCTTCTACGTTCATATCGTATTTGTGCGTGATACCTTCTACGCTGTCTATGACCAACATCGGTCTTTCTGGTAGGACTGAATCCACTCTGTCATAAATACGCTCCAACCATGGGACTCTTTTATCCATCTCGTTGAGACGTGTCCTGGTCACTTCTTCAGGCGGTCCCCTCTCTTCTATACTACCCAGGAATTCCTTGGCCGACTCGATCTTCTCTTTCTCAGCTTCGGGTAATTCTTCCTCCTCTTTTTCCTCTGATTTGTAGAGCGTCTCTAAAAATACCTTGCTGGAATCGATTATCTGTTTCTTCATCTCCTTCTCTTCGAGCCATGGGAACTGTTTATAAAGACTCTCATCTGAAACACGGGTCGATAGATAAAAACTCTTATCTGGATCACCCATCTCTTCTATCAATTGTAATGATATCGTTGTTTTACCTGTACCAGCGGTACCTTTCACCATCAAAGACGAGCCACCGTCATGTTGTAAGAATTCGATCACTTCTTCAGGCACACTTTTAGTTATTTCTTCCATTTCATTCCACCTACCAATTATCTGACCACTTCTTTAACTTTGTTCACAATCTCTTCAAACTTTCCATCGACTTCATCTTCTCTATCGATATCCCCTAAAACCGCTAAAACGGTATTAGAGTCCGTCTCCTTGATAAAAAGGATCGTATCTCCAGATCGGATCGTGATCTTCTCTGGTTTATCTCGGTCGAAGCTCGAAAATATGACTTCGGAAGCACCCAAGATCGTCGCTGACAATGCGCTGAAACTCTCGGATTTATCGTGTCTCTCCAAAGAGGTTGTCACTGGTATACCGTTCTTGGATGTCAATACTACCGCCCGGATAAAATCTTCTTGAGAATAATCCTCGAATATTTCCTTTACTTGCTCCTTTACCGCTATGATTCCACACTCCTTGGATTTACAATCTTCATTTCGTATGTAATTGGACTTTGTAATATTTAAGTTTTCACAACAAAAATCGTTTTGATCTCGGTTCTCTCAGATATGATTGAAAATATCTAGACCCTTCCTGCCCTTCATCCTCTTTTTCATATCGGCGACCAGGGAACGATAATACGAGAGATGACTTCTGACCCTTTTCAACTCGTCCTTGAGTCTTTTCTCTTCCTCTTCGATATCTCCCAGCCGGTCCTTGATCTTATCGTACTCCTCCTGATATTCTTTCTTTTTTTCATTCATACCCTCTATCAGACTCTCATCAACCATGATATCACCTCATGTGACCTCCCAGGATGGTCGCGATCCTATCTTTATCCACTTCATCTTTGTCGATATAGCGAGAGGCCTCTTCTATAGCATCGATATGTTCCTTCAACTTCTTGGCCTTCTTTTGTAACTTTTTCTTTTCTTTTTTCAACTCTTTGAGCTCTGAAAGGATACTTTCTTCTCTCGATTCCCATTTCTCCTTCTCTTCTATCGCCACTACGGTTTTTCCGGTCTCGACCACTTTTTTATCCACCTCTGGTCATTTCTTCTTCATCTTTATTTTACCATAAAATTTTGATATCTTTCTATCCTCTCTGATATCGCATCTTGGACAGTATAACTTACTTCCTTTAACGTCCATATGTCCGCGGCATCTTGAACAATATCCGCTGACTACACCGTAAGTCTTCCCGACCGTGGTGAGCTGGATCGATGGATCTACCTGCGTGACTTTAGCTCTGATAATATCGTTCTTCAGATATTCGTTCTTGAGGTCGTCTGTATAATCATCTGACACTTTCGAGATGTGAAGGGTCCCTTCCATGTCCATCCTTACCGATCTAGATCTTCCTTCGACTACGTTGATATCGACGGTAACGATAGAGCTCCTCCTATCCTTGATAGTCCCGTATATGACCGATCCTACCTCTAACCGTGAGATCGGGTTGACAGGTCTGACATGAGCCTCTAAATTTTCTTCATCGTATTCTACTTTCCCGAAGGCTGAGGAATACACGAATCCTCCGTCCTCATAAGTACCCTCTCCAGGCAGCCATTCTTCACTCGTCCCGATCTTGTCGCCGGGCACTACAAATTTATCTTCTAATTCTTCCATCTTTTTCACTCCTGAACGATTAACTTCTCATTTCTGTTATTTCTAATGTTATAACTATTCAACTATAGGTTTTTTGGTATCTCTAGAACCTATCCTTCTATCTTTTCCATCACGAGCAGTATTATCTCGATCTCTTTTTTTGATTTTGTATGGAACTCGAAGATATTATCCATTTCAAACATATATCTTTTTTCCCACCCTATCCTGAAGGGGCGGTCTTGGACATATTTTCTTAAAAAGTCTGTGGTATTAACGTTGTGGAGAGAATATATCTTCTGAGAACGCTCAAATGCTTTATCAAGGAAAGGAAGATCCGCCCCCTTCTTTTGAGAACCGAAAGGCGGGTTCATGATGACGGTATCCACATCTTCTTCGAACTGTGATATATCCATGCATGAAAATTCTACCTTATCGTCGAGATCCCATCTATCCGCGATATCTTCAGCGATATCTAAAGCACCCTGATCTACATCGAAGGCAAAAACTTTCTCCGCCCCGATATACGCCGCACCCAAGGAAAAGATACCGGTTCCACACCCGAAATCACCTACTCTCCGCCCGTAGATATCCCCGGATACCGTTGCTTGAAACAAGATATCCGCTGCGATCTCTGCGGGGGTAGAATACTGCTCTAGATCCGGTTTGGGGTCTGGATGAGGGGGGATCTCTTCCAGTTTGATCTCTAGATCCTTCTTCTTTATAGATTTCATGGTATCTTTTTTTATAGATTGTCGACTAGGTGAGCGATAAAACCGGACATCATACGATATCTAATAAGTCTTTTATTCTCTTTGTGTGTGAGCCCGGCTCTTATTGGCCCTGGCCCAGATATCGTTCGAGAGTTGGTCGTAGATGGATTCCTCTTTCACTTCCTCTTCTTCCTTTTTACTCTCTTCTATGATCTCTTTGATCTTGTTCTTCTTCAATCTCCAGTAATGTATCCTCCATCTCTTACCGCTGGGAAGGTAAGCAGTTTCCTCCTCACCTGTGACCATATCAAAATCTTCCAGCATGTAGAAATAATCCCTTTCATTATTCGAAAGTAGATTATCGGTGATGACGCTGTCATAACCGAAAAGATTCATCACTCTCTCCGCTATCTCATCAGCCCTTTCGGGTTCGATATCCCTCTCCTTAAGCACTATCTCGAGCGCTTCTTTCAATTCACCTAACCTTATCCTTGTCACAAATACACCTCCTCTAAAGGCACACATGATATCGGCACGGGGTTTATTATACTTATCCTGCCATTATCAATGTGTCAGAGGTTCAAGTTTCTATTACGATCCCGATCTCTTCAGCGATCTCTTTGTATCGGTTCCTTATCGTTACTTCAGTTACACCGGCGACTTCGGCGATGGCTCTCTGTGTCCTAGGGTCTCCCTCCAATATCGATGATATGTATATCGAGGCCGCTGCTACTCCCGTTGGACCTTTTCCAGAGGTCAATCCGAGATCTGTGGCTTGAGATATTATCTCTTCACATTTTGAGATGACTTCTCTATTCAATTCTAATTTACTGCAGAATCTCTTTATATATCTCTCGGGCTTGGTCGGTAATAACTTCAAACCCAGCTCTCTAGATAAGAACCTGTAAGCCCGGCCGATCTGTTTCTCATCTGCTTGGGCGGCGTTAGCTATCTCTGTCAGCGTTCTTGGAACATCACATTTTCTACAACCTGCGTATAATGAAGAGGCGATAACGGTCTCTATGCTCCTTCCCCTTATCAGATTCTTTTCGACGGCTTCTCTGTATATCATGGCCGAGGTCTCCCTTATACTCCTGGGGAGCCCCATCTTAGATGACAACCGATCGAGCTCTCTGAGGGCTGAGGCTAGATTTCTCTCCGTGGCGTTGGATATCCTTATCCTCCTGTGCCACTTCCTCACCCTGTATATCTGTCCTCGATTTTTATGTGGGATCGTCCTTCCGTAAGCGTCCTTGTTCTTCCACGATATCTGGGTCGAGAGACCTTTGTCGTGTGTAAGATAATTCATGGGAGCTCCAGTTCTAGCACGTTTCTCTTTCTGCTGACTATCGAAGGCTCTCCACTCCGGACCCTCATCTATATAATAATCATCTAAAACCAGTCCGCAATTCTCGCATATGATCTCACCCCTCCTGTAATCCTTAGAGATATGTTCACTGTCACACTCGGGACATCTTTGTATCTTCTCAACTTCTTGTTTAGCCTCACTATCCATAGTAATCTTCCGCCCACGGAATTTCCTTCTTATCTCCTAGGGAAGTATTTATATGTTTTCCCTCAAAATTTTCTTATCCATCGGTTTTTATTTCCTCATAACTGTACCACTGGCGTCTCGATCTTTTGTATCAATCTCTTCGCCCAGCCCAACTTTTTCTTCTTTATAAATACGTCGCTCCCTTTCTCCGCCGGCTTGTCAAGATCCCATCCGTTCAAGATGATCTCTTCAGCACCGAAATGGTCTGCGATGAACACCGCTCTATCTCCATCCGTGAAACCACCGAAGTTGTAGATCTTGTCCGCATATATCTCCGGGGGCTCACACTGGCAGGTCGATATAACGTGCCCTCTGAATTCTTCAGCATATCGTTCGATAAGATCAATATTATCTCCGTGGGCATGGATAAACACGACCGCCCCCTCCAAATTCTTTCTTATCTGTAGTCCCGTATCACCATCGAGATCCGTAACGATCATATCTACAGGTGAACCGATATCGACTGAGCGAGAGATCGCCGCCCCGGCAGATATGTGGACATCCCCCGTGGGTTCCTCTATGAACGGACCCTGTACCTCTACGGTCTTCCCCCTCATGTTCTTTAACGGTTCTATCGGATCGCTGCCTCTGATCTCGGCTAAAAGTTCTGCAGCCTCTTCGTCTTCATCTTTTGAATATCCAAGATCCTCGATGATATCTTCATAGATAGGGAGCCATCGATCTAGTTCCAATCGTTCATCCCTCCTTCTCCGGCTCTTCTTCCTCTTGGGGTCCTTCCTCTTCTTCCTTCTTCTTTTCCTCTTCGGCTTTTTCAGCCGCTTCCTCTTCGGAAACACGCATATGGGTAACGCCCCCTAGGACGCCTATCGCCAGACCGAGAGTTACTATCACGGCTACGGTGGGTAGGACGTTGCCGGCCTCCTGCATACCTATGATGACACGGATGTATTGGAAAGCCGCCCAGAAGATCAGTGTGATCGCCAGAAGTGAGAATAAGACCGCCCAGAATGACTTCCTGACTTTGCCCTGGGTGATGTATACGTGGATGACCTGACCCAGTTCGTGTAGAAGTATAGCCCCTATCCACCACCATATGACCGTGGAAGCGAAGGTCAGAAAGATCACAAGCGGGGTCGATTCTTCCAAACTGATTATCCGGTCCCAGGCTTCGACACCGCTGCCTATGACCACCAGGATGGCAACTATGGTGAAGGGGAGCCAGACGGCGGCCGTGCTCACGGCTTTTCTTAGATCTGCGTAGGCTTCGACGATCTTCCTATCTAAGTCGTAGATCCTTCCGAAGATGTATGCGCCTACAACGAAGGAGATGATACCCACGCCGAAGCTCCTGAGACCTGAAACAGCCTCTATACCTCGGAAGGCCAGTTGGGTTATAAGATCCAGAACTCCGAAGAAACCGTAGACTAAAAGGGCTAGAGAAACAGGTAATAGGAATTTTTTCTTCGCCTTCTCCTCCTGAAAAGTTTTGACTATGGTATAGTATAGATTCTCAACGCTCTCGCTCTGCTTGATGTACACGGTCTTCACGTGTGAGATATCCACCTTAGATGAGACAATGGGTGTAATATATTCGTCCTCTGCCCCATCTGTTACCAAGATGACAGTGTCAGGTTTAACTTCCTCTATCACTTCCTCCAATTCCTGGCTGAGTATCCTGTCCGAGTGGTAACCGATGGTCGATGAACCGCATACCGTGGCTACCTCGACATCTTCTCCCTCCTTTTTGAGCTCGTCGTATGTGGATATCGCTGAAAATATAGAATTCGTATCAGAATCTTCTGGATCCTTGAGACCCAGGGCGACTGCCGCACTCAAGTTGTCTTCCCGGCCTATCAAAGGAGTATCTATATCTGTTTTCTCACCTATATCGTCATCTCTGTCTACACAAAGTATCAGTTTCTTCATTTTGTTCTCCTTCTCACAGGGGGAAGAGTAAATCGCTCTCGATTTATTTAATGTTTTTCATTTATTTTAATCGATTTAGGGCAATATTCAGTTAAATATTAATCATATATTATGTATATCTATTCCGACGTGTATCAGAATGGAGATAAGAGAAGCGGAGAAGGAAGATCTCGATGATATCGTATCCCTGGAGATCGCATCTCTCGGACCAGTCTGGACTGAGAACGAGGTCGAATACGACGAAGGGCAGGTTAGGGCGTTTATCCAGGGGGCCTTCGATCAGGACAGGATGATAGTATCCGAAGACGATGGAGATATACTTGGTTTCCTTCATTCGAGGAGTTTCGAAGACATCGTCACCGGCAAGTTGATAAGAGAGATATTGACCCTGACTATACATCCTGATCATTTCGGAGAAGGCGTAGGAGGTGAGTTGACAGAGTACGAGATGGAAGATGCGGCAGAAAAGGATGTAGATGTTTTAAAATTGGAGGTCCTTTCATCCAACGAGAGAGCTATCAAATTCTATCAAAAGGAAGGATTCTCGGAAAAGAAGAAAGTGATGATCATGGAACCTGGTAAAAAGGGTAAAAATTTAAAGAAAGAAGATACTGATTGCTAAAAGGCGAGATGGAAATGGCTGTAGAAGGATTCCGTTTAAGAAGATGGCTCATGGAGAACGGTTCCGTTGAGATCAACATGGCCAGCAGTTCGGTGGCTGCTATGAACCTGTCAAACATCGGCAGCATCGATACCGATTTCTCATTGGGCTACGATTCCTCGATCCAGGAAGACCTTGTTGGGTATGTTGAAAGGATATATGAGGGGGACACTAGCATCACACTATCTCCAGGTGCTCAGATGGGGAACTTCTTGACTTATTCTAGTCTTTTCGAAAGGGGTGACGAGGTTCTGGTCGAATCACCGGGTTACGAGCCCCTCTGGACAGCCGTTGAAAACATGGGCTGCAGGGTAAAAAAGATCCATAGGAGATATGAAGACGGGTATGGTATCGATCTCGAAAGGTTGAAAGAAACTATATCTAAAGATACCAAGGGCATCGTTCTAACAAACCCACACAATCCCAGCGGTGTTTTTCTGAGCTTTGATGAGTTGAAAGGACTTTACGAAATAGCTGAAGATAATAATCTATGGCTGATCGTAGACGAGATCTATCGTGATTTTATCGAGGACTCCAGTTCAGCTGTTGACCTGGGACCCAACGTCGTCGCTACCACTAGTCTGTCCAAAGTATACGGTCTGGGAGGGTTGAGGATGGGGTGGATAGCTTCTAAGGATGAAGCCCTGATAGACAAGATCGATGAATTGAAGATCAAGATCAACCTTATGAATTCGACGTTATCAGAAAAAGTGACTATCCAGTTACTCGAAAGAAGGGATAGTATCCTTGAGAAGATTAGAAAAGAGGCTGAGAACGGGAGGGATCTGGTCCGCGGGTGGGTCCATGGAAGCCATGCGGTGGACTGGGTGGAACCCGACCCTGGTATAATCTCTTTTCCGAGATTGGATATCGACATCTCCGCCGAAGAATTTGCCATCGAAGCTAGGAAGC
>JBNJFO010000052.1:0-9298 GCA_051746905.1 Thermoplasmatota archaeon | reverse complement strand
CCGATACTGTTCCTGACCATCGTTGTCTGCGTATCGGTTATAGGTTTATCTTTGACTAATTCAGTGACCGAACAGAAGATCCAAGCCGCTAAGCAAGAAGCTATCAAGGAGATGCTCAGCGAACAGTTCCCAGAGATGGAAGATTTCGAAGAGAACTCAGACCCCGATTATTACACTGTCTATGGGGAAGAGGGGGATATAATCGGATACGCCTTCCAGACCCAGGGAAGCGGTTACGGTGGTGCTATCGAGATGCTGGTGGCTCTGGAAGATACTACACTTACAGAGAACGACACCGTTGTAAGGGGGATATCCATCATATCCCAGGCTGAGACCCCTGGGTTGGGTGCCAAGATAGAGCAGGAATCTTTTTTGAATCAGTTCGAAAGCATCAACGCCAAAGAAGTCCAGCTTGCAGATAACGGTGGCCAGATCGATGCGATCTCAGGAGCGACGATAAGTTCTTCAGCTGTTGTGGATGAAGTCCATCGGTCAGCTTTAGAGAAAGCAGAACAGATCAGAGTATCACAGGAGGTGGAGTGATATGTCGGAAACTTTAGATAATTTTAGAAAGGGGATATTAGATTCCAATCCGGTGCTTGTATTACTGCTGGGACTCTGTCCAACTTTGGCTGTCAGTACTTCAGTGGACAACGGATTGGGTATGACCGCAGCGGTTCTTTTCGTGCTTTTATGCGCGAACATCATAGTTTCTCTGATACGTGATTTTATTCCGGACAGGGTTCGAATACCGGTGTTCATCGTTGTTATAGCCACACTAGTTACGATAGTCGATCTGACCATGCAGGCGTTCTTACCTGCTTTGAGCGATTCACTTGGTATCTTCATACCACTCATAGTTGTGAACTGTATCATATTGGGTAGAGCGGAAGCCTTCGCTTCCAAGAACGACCTGAAGAACTCTGTTGCTGATGCTCTAGGAATGGTGGTCGGTTTCGGTCTGGCTATACTTATCATCTCATTCTTCAGACAGTTACTCGGCACCGGAAAATTAGCGATATTCGGGCAGGAGATAGTGGCTATGCCAGGACTCTCAGACAATCCTATGGCTGTGTTCATACTTCCCATGGGTGCTTTTATGGTGTTAGGCGTCCTGATTGCGACCCTGCGTTACACGGGGGTGATCGAATATGAATGATCTTTTCTCTCTATTCATAGGTATGGCACTTATCAACAACTTCATACTGACCAAGTTCCTAGGTCTGTGCCCGTTCTTCGGAGTGTCCAAGAAACTCTCCAGTGCGGTGAGCATGGGCATGGCGGTCATCCTTGTCATGACGGCGGCTTCAGCTGTGACTTGGATCCTCTTCTTCCAGATACTGATACCGTTCAATGTTGAATACATGTCGACCGTGATATTCATTTTAGTGATTGCATCGCTGGTCCAGATAATAGAACTGACCATCAGGAGAACGAACGTAACACTTTACAACGCTCTAGGTATCTATCTGCCGCTGATAACGACAAATTGTGCAGTTTTAGGTGTGACTTTCATCAACACCAGAAGCGGTTTCACGTTCATAGAGACCATCGTGAGTGCACTGGGTGCAGGAGTAGGTTTCACGCTGGTATTGGCGATAATGTCCGGTATCCGTGAGCGCCTAGACCTCGCAGACGTACCGAAATCATTCGAGGGGGTCCCAGTTGCGTTCCTAGTCGCTATGATGCTCGGTATAGCTTTCATAGCCTTCGGAGGTATGGTCTGATGGATCCACAATCGCTGCTGATAATCGTCACCCTGACGATCGTGGGTATGGGATGTGGGATAGCGATCTACCTGGCTAATAGGTTCTTACCTGAAGAGGATGAGAGCCTCAAGAAGGCTGAAGAGATAAACGAATACCTTCCAGGTATGGACTGCGGCGCCTGCGGACATCCAGGATGCTTCGCGTATGCAGGTGAGGTCGCTAAGGACATCGAGACTCTTAACACCAACCCGTGCATGACCCTGATGAACGACGAAGAAGCACTAGCTAGATTGGAAGATCATCTTGGAGTAAAACTCAGCGGAGGCGAGAAAAAGGTGGCAGTGATACACTGTACAGGAGAATCCGAGAAGATATTCGATTACGAAGGGGTCGAATCGTGCAAATCGGCGATGCAGGTATCCGCTGGATTCAAAAAATGTCCGTATGGATGTTTGGGTCTTGGCGACTGTGCAGAGGTCTGCCCGGTCAACGCTATCTCGATAAACAAAGATAAGATGATCGCTGAGATCGATCCGGAAAAGTGTATAGGATGTGGACTCTGCGTCGATGAATGTCCGAACGATCTGATAGAACTCATACCGGAATCCATGCCCCAGTATCTAGGTTGTAATTATCTCTCTCAGAAGGATATCCCGGGTAGAGAGAAATGCGACACGGGATGCCTTCACTGCAGACTATGTGTAAAATTTTCACAGGAAGATGAGGTCCAGTGGGATGAAGAAAAAGATCTCCCTTACTTCGATCCAGAGAAATGCTTGCCAGCTCCAGATGCTATAGAGAAGTGTCCTAGAGACATAATCATAGCTAGAGACGTGGATTGAAAAAGAAAAAGATAAGGAAGAGATAAAGGGGTTTTGAGTCGAAGCTTTGACGACCGTTAGTTCTAACACATATTCTGTAAAGCTATCTCTGCCGCGTTCACCAGTTGATAAGCTACCGGTGAAGCGGTCACTGCAGGATGCGTTGCCATCTGGAACGTAGCGATGTCATCGGCCGTCATCTTTTTCTGTATGCAGGCGCTGATAACGTTGACCAGTTCTCCCGCACTCGGTCCGCCTCTTACCTGTCCACCGATCAATATTTGGTTACTCTTGTTGAAGATAAGCTGGACCTTCATCGGATGTCCGCCGGGCATACCGCCTGGATGTCGGTTCATCTTCTCGGCCTCACCTATTGCGATATCGAAGCCCTCGTCCTTCGCCTGTTTTTCATTGAGACCCGCCATAGCCATGGTGAATTCTCCTATCGCTGTTGAGAAAGCACTGACAACACCTGGGTTCTCTCTCTTAGATTCGAACAGATTGGCACCGACTATCCTCGATTCCATAGTAGCTACGGATGCCAGATTGACCCCGGTCGGTTTTCCAGTGAAGAAAGATCTTTTACTAGTGCAGTCTCCGCATGCGAAGATGTTCGGATCCGTAGTTCTCATATAACTGTCAACGATGTATCCGCCTTTATCTGTATCCAAACCGGCTTCCTTACCTAACTCCGTGTTGGCGGTGACCCCGATACCTACAACGAGGATATCTGCATCTATTTCTTTACCGTCAGAAAGCTTGACCTTTTCTACCTTCTCATCGCCTAGGACCTCTTCCAGTTTGCTGTCTGTTACTATGTTGACCCCTCTTTCTTTGAGTTTCTCTTCAGCTTCCTTGCAGAAATCCTCTGCGAAGGCCAGCATCAGGCAGTGTGGGAGCATCTCTACTATCGTGAGATCAAGGCCACGTTTGTTGCACTCGTCGGCGAATTCGACTCCTATGAACCCACCACCCAGTATGACCACGTTCTCAGCATCATCCATAGCATCCAACATCGAGTGTATGTAATCTACGTCTTTCACTACGGAGAACACGTTCTCTTTATCTAATCCTGGTATCGGTGGCTCGATAGGGTTGGCACCGGTTGCCAGTACAAGTTTGTCGTACGAGACTTCCTCACCACTCTTCAGGTTGACTTTTTTGTTTTCTCTGTCTATATCTGTGACCTCGTCCATCATCAGGTCGATGTCGTTTGCTTCAAGCACTTTATCCGGTATCAGGTTGTTCTCTGGCTTCTCTACAGTTCCGAAGATGTACGGTATCCCGCACGGTATAAGGACTTGCTCTTCTTTACGGATCAACGCTATACTCTTATCCGGGTAGTGTCTTCTTGCGGTGATACCCGCTGGTATACCTGCTGCACTACCGCCTATTATGACTACATCTGCTTCTTTCATGTTGATATCCCCTTTGTTGCTTCATTTTTCCTAAATTTCAAGAGATCCGACCCTAGTCATCTTCTAGAACCGAATATGTTTCAGCTATCGAGATTAACTATTTACTATTTTGGGTGGCATTTACTGTTTTGGGGTGTGTTTACTGTTTTGGAAGGCCGAAGATTAGCTTTAGAGAGTATATAATCTGATCAAAAAAAGATCAAAAAAAACAGAAAGAAAAAAAAGAGTGTTCAGATAAGGGTCACGTCAACGGCTTCCGCACTCTGGATACCATCGATAGCTCTTATCTCTTCTTCCATCTCGTCGACGATACCGCCTTCATCAGGTATCACGACTGTGGCTATAACGGCTTTCAGACCGAAGGCGACCTTCTCTTCTTTGGTGCCTCTGAGTTCTCCTCTAGAGCTTACTACTTCGCCTATCTTCTTTTTGATGGCTTCTAGGTCTTCTTCTGGATCCTGAGGCATGACTTTGTAAACAAGCATGACGTCTCCCATATCAAGGCCCCCTGAACCCGCATTCTGGACATTCGTATTCTTCACCCTGATTCCGGCACTTCTCGCACCTGCCGATAGTAACGTTTCCGCACTCTGGACATGGGAACGTGGTGTTCCTCAGGCTTACGAGCGTTTTACCGCATGATGTACAAGTGTAATCTTTCTTCATTGTAATCACCGTTTCAACAAAAGACAGTATATATAATATTGTCGGATAGAAGCCATAAATAAAGCATCATGGATAATAACGAAAGCCTTAAATATTGCAGAATCTTGGTAAACCGTGTATGAAGATACTGTGTAGGTCTGTCAAAGAACGGCCAAAGATCAGCAGTGTCTACGTTTTAGATCTTTAATCTAAAAAAGAAATCAATGATATGGAGGAAAAACCATGAAGGATGAAAAAGCATTCCTTTCGACCTTCCTGCTAGCCCTTTTCATATATCTATTTTTAACTCTAGCCGCAGGGCGATCTATGGTCGAGGGAACGATCCTTTGGAGCTTCTCAGAACTGATCATCGGCATATCCGCTTCTCTATTGACAGCAGCGGTCACCAGTCATATCTTGTGCCGGAGTGAAAATTACAGGATGTTGAACCCTGCAAAGTGGATCACGATGTTGGTCTACACCGTACCTTTGTTCATAGAGATGGTGAAGGCTAATTTTGATGTTGCTTACAGGGTTATAACGGGAAAGATCGAACCGGGTATAGTCAAGATCACTCCCGACCTCAAGACCGACCTAGGTGTGGCCTTTCTAGCCAATTCTATAACTCTAACACCAGGTACACTTACGGTGGATGTCGATGATGAAAAGAGCGAATTATACATACACTGGATCAAGGTGGGAGAGAGGCCGACTGAAACGATCTCCGGACGGTTCGTTAAATGGATAAGGAGGTTTGCAGAATGAATTTCGGTTTTGCTCTCACGATATCGGTTATCGTCTTTGCGATATACATCATATTATCTGCTTTTAGATTGTTCCTAGGTCCCACGGCTCCGGATAGAACCGTTGCTCTGGACACGATAAATACACTGGTGGTAGCAAGCATGGTAGGATTAGGAGCGGCCATGTGGGAGATACTTTTCATAGATATCGCCATAGTTTACGCGATCCTATCCTTCGTGACGACGCTTTACATCGCAAAATATCTTGAGGGGGTACATGCATGATGAGCATAACTCTGGTGATAGTTTCAATTTTACTTGCTATATCCGTAGTATTCAACGGATTAGGTGTCATAGGTCTGCACAGATTCCCCGATGTTTACACTCGTCTTCATGCAGCGACCAAATGCACAACATTCGGAACGATCTTCATGACATTCACGGTAGTAGTTTACGGCGGTGCGAAATATTTCTCGACGGGTGAAGGCCAGTATCTGAACCTCGTGCTTCACACGATAGCTGCACTGGTGGCTATAATGGTCACGAACCCGACTGGCGCACATGCTATAGCCAGGGCGGCTCACAAGATGGGTTACCATCCCAAGCAGGCTGTTAGAGATGACCTTGCAGAAGAGAACGAGGAGGTGGAATGATATGGACCTATATTTCATAATGCATAGTTTAGTATTGATCGGACTGGTCATAACGGCTTTAGCCGTCGTGGTATTCAAAGATCTTATATCTGCGGCCATCGCACTGGGTGCATCTAGTTTACTGTTATCACTCGAGTTCTTCATACTCAGGGCACCGGACGTAGCCATCGCAGAAGCTGCAGTGGGTGCAGCACTGACCACAGCGATCTACATATTCGCCATAAAATCTACCGATGAAGAGGAGGGATACAGATGAGGAAATCTTTAGCACTTTTAGCGTTCTTAGTCGTTGTCGGCTTCATGGTGGTTGGTGCGGCCGAGATGCGAGATTTCGGAGAACCCAACACTAGTTCCATGGATGATTACTTCATAGAGAACAGCCAGGACCATAACGAGGTCAATAATGTGGTCACAGCGATACTCTTCGATTACAGGGGTTTAGACACTCTAGGTGAAGCCTCTATATTGTTCTCAGCGGTATCTGGAGTCGTGGTTGTTCTACGGAAGATGAAGGAAGTCAAGAAGGGTAAAGAAGAGGAGATAAAGGAGGAGGTGAGATACCCATGAAATGGCGTATGTCCAGGGTTGTAAGAACGGTCGCCGATGTGATGGTAGTGCCGATAGTAATCTACGGGATATATCTGATATTACACGGACATCTCACACCCGGTGGTGGGTTCCAAGGAGGAGCGGTCGTCGCTTCTTCAGTAGCTCTTCTTATAGTGGCTTATGGAGTGATGGATCGACATAAAGGAACTCTTTCTGCCATGGAATCTACCGGTTTGACCATGTTCATCTTGATAGCGTTCATGGGCCTGGGTTCAACGATGTTCTACAATTTCCTAGCAGGTGAAGGTGGATTGTTCGGTGGAAGTGTTTCTGACGGGATCAACGCTGGCTACATAAATACAGGTGGAACTGTTACTTTGATGAATCTGATGGTCGGGATCGAAGTGATCGCCGCATTGAGTTTGATACTTTACACCATGGCCATGCACAGCGGTTCTCTAGATGAGATGAGTGAGATGAGTGGGGAGGTGGAAGAATGAACATCTGGACGACCCATGCACCTTTCCTGATAGTCGCCGCTCTTCTAGCTATCGGACTCTACACGGTGATGTTCAAGAAGAATATGATAAAACTGATCATGGGCATAACGCTGATGGAGAACGGTGTCAACCTATTCTTAGTTTCATTAGCGTACAGGAGTAACGAAATAGCTCCGATATGGACGAGTGCATCAAGAGAGGGTATGGTCATGCCGACCCCTCACGCGCTGACACTGACCAGTATCGTTATCGGTGTTGCTACGACTGCTCTGATGCTCTCTTTCGTTATGATGATAAAACGGCACTACGGAAGCGTGAATACTGACGATATAAGGAGGTGCAGAGAATGAGCCTAGATATTGTGACCAACTCACCGGTCTTCATATTGGGCATACCTCTATTGTTCGCGTTCCTAACACCACTAGCCAATAAGATATCCGATGATCTGAGAGACATCCTGTTCTTATTGGGTCTATCCTTGACGGCACTTTTCGTGGGCGTGATGGCCTATGAAGTATGGATGCACGGGGGCTGGTCCTACGTATTCGGAGGAAGCTCACCAGAGGTGAGTGGAACATACTCCAGGTTCAGGATATTGTTCGTAGCCGACGGATTCTCGGTACTAGCCACGATAACCATAATAATCGCCGCTATAGGAGCTGGGATCTACTCTTTCGGATTCATGCAGGGATATTCAGGCATGGAGAAATTCTACACACTTTTCCTTCTCACCCTAGCGGGTGTCAACGGTATGGTGCTCACCGGAGACCTCTTCAACCTGTTCGTATGGTTCGAGGTCACTTCGATAGCTTCCTGTGCGTTGATAGCATTCACTAACTTCAGGGGTAAGAGCGTAGAAGCTGCGTTAAAATACATGATCTTAAGTGTAGTCGGAGGTCTTTTGGTGTTGTTCTCGATCGGGCTTCTCTACGGTCAATACGGTGTGTTGAATTTCACCCTTTTGGGCGGCAGTATATCGATGACGTTCATAGATAGACTTGCACTCGGCCTGCTGTTGATAGTATTCGCCATGAAGGCCAGCAGCGTACCGATGCATATGTGGGCACCAGATGCCTATACCGAAGCGCCTGGTCCAGCTACACCGTTCATAGCCATCACCAGTTTAGGCTCGCTTTTCGTATTGTTCAGGATAATATTCACTGTATTCAGGGTATCTATGGCGCCCACCATGGCTGGAACGCTGATAATAATATTCGGAGTTCTTTCGATGTTCGTCGGTGTCACCATGGCCATGACCCAGAGCGACATAAAGAGACTCATCGCTTACCTTTCTATATCACAGGTGGGCTACATGATGGTGGCTGTAGGAGTAGGTCTGACCACTTTGAGCGGTGAAGGTTTCAGCGGGGTCGGAGTATTGGCCATGAAAGGAGGCCTTTTCCACATGCTCAACGACGGAGTCTACAAGGCACTGCTATTCCTTTCCGCTATAGCGGTTTTCCACGCCACTGGAACAAGAGACCTTAACGAATTGGGCGGCCTGGCACATACGATGCCTTACACCACGATATTCTTCCTGATAGGCGGACTTTCCATAGCAGGAGTACCGCCTCTATCCGGTTTCAGTTCCAAGATAATGATCTACGAATCGATATACATGTTCAATCCGATACTGGCGATAATCGCTCTTGTTGTAAGCATAGTGACCCTAGCTATAATCGGAAAAGCGTTCTTCAACATATTCTTGGGTCCAGACCAGGGGCTATCAGTCGGTGAGGTTCCCAAGAGCATGCTGGCAGGCATGATGATACTGACCGTGATAGTGGTGTTCTTCACACTGTTCCCGGATTACGTTGTGACCGAAGTCGTTAGACCGGCCGTGAGAGCTTTAGGGGTGATATAGATGTGGTACTTCAACCTCGAGGGTATCTGGAGCCCTCTAGCCTTGTTGCTTGTGATCGCGTTGACTTCTTTGGTGGCTTATCTGTTATACACCATGGGTAACGCTTCATACACCAAGACAAAATACAAGGGACAACCCTTCATATCCGGTAACCCACCCCCCACGGATGTTAGTAAGATCCACGTCGGAGGAGACAACCTATTCTGGGGCTTCACAAACGCTCTAGAGAAGTACTTCGATCGTATCGTCAAAGGGCATACCGGTATAATAAACGACTATGTGTACTGGGTGGTCATTGCACTCGCAGGTACGTTAGTGTTCATGATGATAGGTGAGATAAGCCAGGTAATATTTTTCTTCATATTTGCACTGGCCGTGATATTGTTCTTCGTATAC